>JAPSHL010000235.1 GCA_031179905.1 Bacillus sp. (in: firmicutes)
ACAGAATCGGTATCTTCAATCGGGAATGTGTATGCTGTTTCAACACCTGCCAGTTTCTCTAATTTTCCTAAAGCTGCATCTGTGTGGATCGTATGATGTTCTGTCCTGCCCCCGCTCATCGGGCCGACTATCCAAACCCCGCCTTCTTCAACAAATGCTTGTGCTCTATTGATAAAGTCATCAGAGAGATGATGTACAAAAGGAGTAACCAGCAGCTTATAGCCGTGAAGTTCAGACCCTTCCGGTAGCAAATCACGGTGTAAACCTGTGGATAAGATATTCTTATAGACATCGGTAATTAAGTTTTTATAGTTCAGCCCTTTATGTGGCTCTGTATTTAGGAAGATTTTTGCTTTATCGGAGTAAGTAAGAGCAATCTCTGCCTGCATCGGCACAGTTTCTGTTAAAATTGGCTCGATTGCACGCCTAGCTGCTTCTGTCTCTAATACTTCCTCATAGCCAATCGTAGGTTTTCCCCAAGCACTGATAACAGAGCCATGAGGCTGTTCACAGCCTGCTCTTTGCTGGCGCCACAGCCAATAGCAAAAAGCTTCTCCGCCGAGTGCGTAGGCAGCAACCGCTTCTGCTTTTAAATAACCTTTTGGGTGCGGCTTTGCATAGCTTTCAAGCGACGCACTGTAGGAAGGACTAGTTTCCATTATCCAAAAACCTTTGTCTTTTTTCAGGTTTCGCCATAGATCACAATTGAACAAATAAGAATAATACGAATCAGCTGGAGCATATGTGTCAAAGGAAGCAAAATCAAGGTTTTGAAAGAGGCGTTCATTGTCGACAGCGAACATGACGGTGCTGTTATGGGTGATTGGTGCATGTGAATGCTCGCGGATGATTGCTGCTTGTTCTTCTGCAAATTCGGCAATTGCTTCTGTTGAGAAGATTTGGTACATCGTTTTTAACGACGAATTATGCAAAAACGGTACAGGACCAGGCTGTGGGACTTGTTCAAAGCTATGATAATACTCACTCCAAACATGCGTTCCCCATGCGTGGTTTAAGCACTCGATCGAACCATAGCGTTTCTCTAGCCATTGATGCCAAAGCTGTCTGCAACTATCACACATACATTCTGCTACATGGCATTTAAACTCATTATCTAGCTGCCATCCAATCAATCCAGGCATACCGGCTAGTGCTTCTGCGATTTTTTCTGTGAGGATTGCTGCTCTTTGTCTGAAGTAGGAATTATTCGTGCAGATATGCTGGCGGGAGCCATGGATCATTGTTCTGCCTTTTCCATCGACATACATACGCTCAGGGTGGTCATGGGACATCCAAATTGGCGGTGTTGCTGTCGGAGTGCACATTACTGTGTCAATACCATTGTCATAAAGACGGGCAATGATGTTTTGAAAGAAACCAAGGTCAATCGCTCCTTCTTCCGGCTCCATTTTTGACCAAGCAAATTCACCAATTCGAACGACATTGATGCCTGTTTGTTTCATGAGCATAATATCTTCTTCTATCGTCTTTTCATCCCATAGTTCTGGATAATAAGCCGCACCATGATACAGTTTTTTTGCCATCTTATTTATCTCTCCAATCATAAATCCCCTATTTGATGTAAATTCCGAGCTCCAGCTGTAATTCTTCGATGCCCTCTAGAATGAGTCTGCATATTTCTAAGGCGCCTAATTTGCAAAAATGGGTATCATCTTGTATCCCACTTGGATAATTAGGATGCTCGCCCGCCTTCAGCCAAACAAACAATTCTTTTGATTTCTCAGGACCATATGCTTCGTACAGCCTTTTGGTTTTTGTGTGCATATCAATCAAAGGAACGTTAAGCTTATTGGCCAATTGGCGCATAGCATCCGGATAATCCCCTAATGTATCAAGCAGTTTTCCATCTTCCCCAAACTTCCTTCTGTTTACAGATGTTAAAAATAAAGGAAAAGCGCCCTTTTTATGTGCTAAGACAACATATTCTGCAAGACAGGCTTGATAAGTGGAGTAAGGCTCGGTTCCATATGATTTTTGGTCATTATGACCAAATTGAATAAACAAGAAATCGCCAGGCTGGATTTTTTCTGAAATGGAAAGAAGCCTGCCTTCCTCTATGAAGCTATTAGAACTTTTGCCTCCCATTGCTTCATTACAGACTTCTACTTTGTCAGAAAAGAAATCCTGCAGCACTTGGCCCCAGCCTGCCATTGGAGCTTCAAAGGCTGGACAGGCTGCTGCTGTCGAATCACCTGCAATAAACAATTGGATTTTCTTATCCTTCACGCTTTGCTGCCTCCTATTTTTATAGCTTTTGAAAATACCTATATTATGCATAAACACGATTCGTGCTTTTTATTAACTGAGAAAGATATACAAGTGCAAGGCCTTGGCCCCAGCCGTGTATCCGTTTGAATGGAACTGCTTTATAGCCGTCTGCATCATCCATCACAGCAGTACCTGCTGATACATTCAATACTTTGCCGTCTTCTGTTATGTGTTCTAGTATGGATGTAATAGATTTCTGCGTGTATTTGTTATACAGTGACCCTCGTGACAGAAGAGCTGCAGCGATGCCGCACGAACCGGACACTTCTAAATAAGAAGTACTGTCTGTTAAAACAGTATGCCACAGCCCTGATTCTTCATCTTGCAGTCTTGCTAACGCACTCAGCTGGTCCCTTAAAGAGCCGTCAATGACCATAAAGGATGGATGTGTCACTTCAATTAATTCAAGGGCTCTAGCCATTGTCAGTGCGGCCCAGCCATTTCCTCTGCCCCAATATATACTGGACATATGGTTTTTGGCTATATTATCCCAACCATGGTAATAAAGGTCAGTAACCGGATCTTGGAGAAGTTCTTCATGACCATGAAACTGTTTAAGACCATCATCAAAATATTCCTTGTTGTCTGTAAGCTTTCCAATTCGCAGCAAAAAAAGCCCAGCCATCATCATCGTATCGACCCATGCTTGTTCATGGAAAACATACGTTGTAGAATTTACGGTATGCTGAAGAATTCCGTCTCCGAAGCGTTCCGCGTCATTTCTCAAGTATTCTGCAAGTTGGATGGCTGTGTCTAAATATCTTTGATCATTTGTCCCCGCATATAAAGACAGCAGCGCATGCCCCATGGAAACACCATTAACCGACAGCTTCGGAAGCCCATCCTCCAGTCTTTCATCCATCCAGTCTTTTAATAGATTAAGATATTCCTCCTTGCCAGTTACCTCATATGCTTCGGCCACTCCATAAAAGGCTACGCCTCCTGGCCAATCCCAGTTAAAGTCCATCTGAAAAGTCTTCTTCACAACAGCATCTATTGCATCAAAAATGCTGCTCTCATCAAAAACAAGTGCTGGCATAAAATCACTCCTTTATTTATTTCAATCCGCTTGTGCTGATACCCTCAACAATATACTTTTGGAACAAGAAGAAAATTAGAACAACCGGCAGCAAGGACACGACAGACATGGCAAACATTGCACCCCAGTTAGAGGCTGTTTCCGAATCAAGGAAAAGCTTCAAGGCAAGTGAAACAGGATATTTCTCTGGACTGTTCAAGTACAATACTGGGTTGATTAAGTCTTCCCATTTCCAATAAAAAGAGAAGATTCCTGCTGTTGCTAATGCTGGTGTGATTAGCGGTAAAATAATGCGGTAGAAGATGCTGAATCTTCCACAGCCGTCAATTCTCGCTGCTTCATCTAGCTCCATCGGGATATTGCGAATGAATTGAACCATTAAGAATATAAAGAATGCATGCCCAAAATACTGAGGAACAACAATCGGCTTAATAGAATTTAGCCATCCTAATTTCGCAAAGATGATATATTGAGGAATCATGATGATTTCATGTGGCAGCATCATTGTTACCATCATGCATGCAAACCAAAACGCCTTCCATTTAAATTGAATTCTTGCGAATCCGTAGGCAATCAGTGCTGATGATGCTACAGCGCCGATTGTGGACAATACAACGATAACAAGCGAGTTCTTAATGAATACGCCAAAGGACTGCCCTGCAATCCCTTCCCATCCGGCTGCGTAATTGCTTAAGATAAAAGGTTTCGGTATAAGAGAATGAGCGGTGATGAACACTTGGGAGCTTTCCTTAAAGGAACTCATTAACAGCCATATAATTGGATAAAGCATCAACAAGGCAAACCCGCCTGTAATGACATGATAGATCCATTTTTTTGCCTTCAGACGAGGTTTTTTATATGACGCAGCTGTATTGGGCATGAATGGGCCAGTATCTTTCGTGACTGTTTTCATTTATATCAATCCTCCTTCGATTCGTAATGAACCCAAAATTTAGACGTTTTAAATAGGATCAGCGTCAAAATACCCACGATAAGAAGGAGCACCCATGCCATTGCAGATGCATAGCCCATTTGGAAGAAATTGAACGCTTTCTGGAAAATATACAGTGAATACAGAAGCGTGCCATCAAGCGGTCCGCCTTCACCTTTTGTGATGATGTATGCTGGAGTAAAAGTCATAAAAGCTGAAATAGTCTGCATAACTAGGTTAAAGAATATGATTGGGCTTAACAGCGGCAAAGTAATTTTAAAGAAAACTTGAAATCTGTTAGCTCCGTCTACATTTGCAGCTTCATGATAAGAAGGCGGAATGTTTTTTAAGCCGGCCAAGAATATAAGCATAGACGAGCCGAATTGCCATATAGCAAGAAAAATCAGTGTCCATAACGCTTTTGTCGGGTCTTGATACCAGAGAATTTTTTTATCGATGCCAAAGAAAAACAACAATGCATTTAACGTACCTTCATTTCCGAAAATATTTCTCCACATAATTGCCACAGCGACACTTCCGCCAATGATAGAAGGCAAATAGAACAATGTTCTGTATAGGCCAACTGCTCTAGAAGCTTTATTCAGTAGCATTGCAACAATCAAGGCAAATATCAGCCTGAGAGGTACTCCTGCAAACACATACGTAAACGTAACTTTCAATGATTGCCAAAACTTATCATCACCAGTGAACATTTCCTTGAAGTTATCAAGACCTACCCATACAGGAGTGGAAAATAGATCATAGCTTGTAAAGGATAAATACAAGGAAACGGCCATTGGGATGATTGTGAATGCCATAAAACCTATTATGAATGGGGATATAAATGCATAGCCTGCCAGATTTTCACTTGCGAGCCGTTTTTTCATTTAAGTTCAACTCCTCTAAGGAACTTTAAGAAACTAAAAGGAGGAAAAGCATTCCTCCTTTCTCCGTTTTACTTGTTTCTGCCCAAAATTTCTTCGGCTTGTGTTCTAAACGTTTTCGCACCTTCTTCTGGTGTGATTTTCTTAAACAGAATTTGTTCAGATACATCTTTTAATGCTTTCATCACTTCCGCACTTCCAAGTGGATCTGGCGGATCTGCCTGGCTCGCATTTTGTGATGCTCTTTCTACGTATTCAAAGATTTTCGTTTCTTCTTCCGTCAATTCCGGCTTAATTGCTTCAATGACTTTTGAAGATACGGGAACACCTCTGTCCCCTTTGATCAATTTATTTGCTTCAACATCATTAACGAAGAAATCAATAAATTTTGCTGCTTCTTCCTTATGCTCAGAGCTTTTCGGAACGGAGAAATAC
>JAPSHL010000236.1 GCA_031179905.1 Bacillus sp. (in: firmicutes)
TTTGCCTGCGACACATGACACAGCTTCGGCTGTTATTGCAGTGCCTGAGCATGAGGAGACCATTTATATCAGTTCAGGCACATGGTCTTTAATTGGCGTGGAGAACAGGTTTCCAATATGTGTAACAAAGGCATTGGATTACAACTTTACGAATGAAGGAGGCATAGATTACCGCTTTCGGTTCTTAAAGAACATCATGGGTCTGTGGATGATTCAAGAAGTGCGCAGAAATTACAATAATGAATATTCGTTTGCTGAATTTGTCGAGCTTGCGAAGGCAGCAAATATTCGTTCCATTGTAAATGTTAACGATGACCGCTTTTTAAATCCAGAAAACATGATCGAAGAAATCCAAAAATATTGTGCAGAAACAAATCAAGACATACCATCAACACCAGGTGAAGTAGCTAAATGTGTATATGACAGTCTAGTAGAATGCTATGTTTCTGCAATTGGAGAAATAGAAGAAATCTTTGAGAAGAAATTTACAAAGATTAATATTATCGGCGGAGGCTGTCAAAATGAACTGCTGAACCAGCTCATTGCTGATGCTACAAAGAAACAAGTGTTTGCCGGGCCCGTTGAGGCAACAGCAATCGGCAATATTGTTTCCCAATTAATTGCTTTAGGAGAAATAAAGGATATTCACGAAGCCAGGAAATTAATTAAGCATTCTTTTGATGTAAAAGGATATGAAGCAGCACAAACAATATGAGGAGGCGTCATTATGTCAGTGAAAGATAACTTTGAAGCAGCAAAAAAACAATACGAACAATGGGGTGTGGATGTAGAAGCAGCCTTGAAAAAACTACAAGAAATTCCGATTTCTATTCACTGCTGGCAGGGGGATGATATTGGCGGATTTGAAGCAAATCCAAGTGAATTGTCAGGAGGAATTGATGTAACAGGCAATTATCCTGGGAAAGCTACGACACCTGAACAGCTGCGCAGTGATTTAGAAGTGGCATTATCGCTCATTCCCGGCAAACATCGTGTAAACTTGCATGCTATTTATGCAGAGACGAACGGAGAAGTGGTGGAAAGGGATGAAATTGAACCGAAGCATTTTGAAAATTGGGTAGCTTGGGCGAAGGAACAAGGGCTCGGACTTGATTTTAACCCAACTTTATTTTCCCATAAAAAAGCAGAAGACGGGCTGACACTTTCTCATCCTGATGAAGACATCCGTGAATTTTGGATCAGACACTGTATTAAAAGCAGACAAATTGCAGAGTATTTTGGCAAGGAATTAGGAACGCCTGCTTTAACAAATATTTGGATACCAGACGGATATAAAGACATTCCTTCAGACAGGCTCACTCCTCGTGTCCGTCTGAAGGAATCATTAGACAAAATCTATGCAGAAAAAACAGATGAGCGCTACAATCTTGATGCAGTAGAAAGCAAGGTTTTCGGCATAGGGTCTGAATCATATGTTGTCGGCTCTCACGAGTTTTATATGGGCTATGCCTTAAAAAACAATAAGCTCTGCTTAATGGATACAGGCCACTATCATCCAACGGAAACAGTGTCCAATAAGATCTCTTCGATGCTATTGTTTTCTGATAAATTAGCTCTTCATGTATCAAGACCTGTCAGATGGGATAGTGACCATGTCGTTATTCTTGATGATGAACTGAAGGAAATTGGACTTGAAATTGTTCGCAATAATGCGACTGACAAAGTACTTATCGGTTTGGATTTCTTCGATGCAAGCATCAATCGTGTGGCAGCATGGACAATTGGCACTAGGAATATGATTAAGGCTTTGCTGAATGCCCTGCTTATGCCAAATGATAAGTTGAAACAGCTGCAAGAAGAAGGCAATTTCACAGAAAGATTGGCATTAATGGAGGAATTCAAGACATATCCTTTTGGTGCTGTCTGGGATTATTATTGTGACCAAATGAATGTGCCGGTTAGAGAAAAATGGTTAGAGAATGTGAAGTCATATGAACAGGATGTTTTAGCTCTGCGCTAGTTGTTAGTTCCCCCCGGTTGTAGGGGGGAGGAATTTAAAGATAAAAATGAAAACCTTTACAAAATAGGGAGATGAAGAGTATGATTCGCAAAGGCTTTATTATGAACGTTTATCCAGATAAGCATGCTGAGTATGAAATACGCCATAACGAAATTTGGCCGGAGATGGTGGAAGCACTTCATGAGCATGGTGCAAAAAATTACACGATATTCCTTGATAAAGAATCGAGCAAGTTGTTTGGCTATGTAGAAATAGAAAATGAGGAAAAGTGGAGCCAAATGGCCAGTACTGCCATCAACCAAAAATGGTGGGAATACATGGAGCCTTTAATGGAAACGAATTCAGACAACAGTCCTATTACTACTTCATTAGCAGAAGTTTTCCATATGGATTAACAACAAAGGTTTGCAAGATGACTAAAGGAGAGAAAGAACATGGCAAAAGACAAAAAATTTGCAGCTAAAAATGTAACAGGCTGGAAAGCAACGATTGCTGTAGCAATGGCAAACTATATTGAAGCAGGCTCTATTATCGCAGCTGCCAGCAGTTTGACGATGTGGCAAGCATATTTGAATATTGACAGCATGGGGGTAGGGCTGCTGAGTGCTTTAAGTGCAAACGCTTTTGGAGCAGCGATTGGTGCATTGATTGGCGGTCCGTTAACCGATAAGTTCGGTAGAAAGTTTATCTTTAGTTATGATTTGCTTGTATATATGATTGGTGTTGCCCTTATTGCAGCCTCTGTCAATTTCCCGATGCTGCTTATCGGGACGATTATTACAGGCTTGGCCGTTGGTGCAGGGGTTCCTGTTTCATGGACTTATATTGCGGAAGAATCTCCCCAGCACAAACGGGCAGCCCATGTCGGGACTGCGCAGCTCGCTTGGTCTATCGGTCCTACTTTAACCTTTGTGTTTGCTGTTATTTTGGCTCCACTTGGGCTTGCTGGATCAAGAATTATTTTTTTACATTTGCTAGTCATAGCGTTTGTAACATGGTATATAAGAAGAGGATTGGATGAGTCGAAAATTTGGGAAGAACAGCAAGAGAAGGAAAAAGCAGAAGCATTGCAAGGCAAAGCGAAAACAAATGTATTAAAGGAATTGTTCACATTACGAGCGAATCGACAGGCTTTAGTTCTGTTAATCGGAATCTATCTATTCTGGAATTTAACTGCAGGTGCAATGGGTTATTTCATGCCTTATATTTATGAAAATGTCGGCGGATTGAGCACAGGGCAAGCTAATTTACTGCAAGCATTTCTATGGCTGTTCACAGTACTAACAACATATTTCCTGTTCATGAAGCTTGGAGATAAGGTCAGCAGGAAAACATTATTTGGAGTTGGAGCGGGCATGGGACTGGTTGCCTGGATTATCCTAACATTCATGCCAATGACATGGCCGACGTTGATTGCCTTTGTTATTCTATGGGGAGCTGCAGCAGGTATTGGTGCACAAGCATTTTATGCACTATGGACAAGTGAGCTTTTCCCAACTAAATATCGTGCAAGTGCACAGGGTCTTATGTACTTTATCGTCAGGACAGGTATTGCTGTCTGGTCGTTTATTTTGCCGCTGTTAATGGACACATTAGGTTTTACTGTGGCAGGAATTGTGATGATTGCCTTTCTTGCTATTCATATGGTCATTGGTATTATTCTTGCACCAGAAACTAGAGGAAAAACATTACAGCAAATTGAAAGAGAGCGCTACGGTGAAGTGCTCGAGCATAAATCTGTTCATAAAACAGTGTAAAGTTATTGATGGTGCGAAGGGGGGCAAAGGTTATAATACTTATGCCCCCTTTTTTTGCAGCTGGTTTTATATAAAAAAACAGCAACTTATGGTATAGTGATAATACAAAATCAAAGGTAAAACCAAATAAACAAAAAATCAGCACTGTAAAGAAAGGGAGATATTATTTTGCTTGTTGCAGAAAGGCGCAGAAAAATTGTTGAGTTAGTGAATGAAAGGTTAAGCATTCGAGTATCAGAGCTTAGCGAAATCTTTTCTGTTACAGAGGAAACAATCAGAAGAGATTTGGAAAAGCTTGAACAAGAGCAGCTGCTAAGCAGAAGCCACGGCGGCGCTGTCAGCATTGAAAAGGAAGCTACAGATATTCCTTTTATTGTGCGGGAGATTACAAATTCAGCTGAAAAAATGGCGATAGCCGCTGAAGCAGTCAAATTGATAGAACCAGGGGAGCAAATTTTGCTGGATGGCAGCACAACAGCCTGGTATATGGCTCAGGAATTGCCCGATATGCCTTTGACTGTTATCACCAATTCTATCAAGGTGGCCTTAGAGCTTAGCAAAAAGGAACAAATTAAAGTCATTTCAACTGGCGGAATGCTGCTAGCCAATTCGTTGTCATATGTTGGTCCCCTGTCAGAACGTTCTTTAGAGAGCTATTATGTCAACAAGCTGTTTTTATCGTGCAAGGGTGTGCATCTTTCAGGCTTAAGTGACTCTAATGAGTGGCAAGCTATTTTGAAAAAGAAGATGATTGAAATTTCCTCCAAAGTGATTTTGCTTGCTGATTCTAGTAAATTCGGAGTAAAAACCTTCGCTCATATTTGTGACTTGAAAAGTGTTCATCATGTCATTTCCGATGCAAATATTCCTGTTGACTATCAGAAGGAACTGCAGGAAAAAGCAATTCCTTTAGCAATTGTAAAACAATGAAACCCAATAAAATGGGTTTCTTTTTTTATGAAGAATTCAGACATAAAATGTTCAAAAACACAGAATAAATAATTCTGTTTATTTTTGTTTTTGTTGACCTGTGTTGGATTTCACATTAAGATGAAAATGTAAACAAACAACAACCATAAGATTTATAATACGAGATTAAAAGAATACTAAGGAGTGTGTCATTATGCCAACAAAGGTTCAATTGGAAAACATAGAAGGAGCCCCCTTCCTAGCGGACATGTGCAATGCTGCATTTAATATGTGGAGGCTTGGATGGGATGAACGAAATGGCGGTAATATTAGTTATTTACTAAAGGAGGAAGAGTTAAGACAATATTTAGATGTTGAAAAGGTGATTCGTACAATTCCTATGTTGACGCCGGCAGAAGAGCTGGAAGGCAAGTTTTTTATCGTAACAGGCTCTGGGAAGTACTTTAAAAATGCGAAAGATGATCCTCATAACACTTTTGGAATTATTAAGGTAAGTGAAAGAGGGCAGAGTATGGATCTTTTGTGGGGATTTGAAGATGGTTCATTGCCAACAAGCGAGCTTCCAGCCCATTTCAAAAGTCACACAGAAAGATTGAAGGTAGACAGCAACCATCGTGTCATAATGCATAATCATGCGACAAATATTATTGCTATGACCTTTACCCATGAGCTGGATGAAGCAAAATTCACGAAAACTCTATGGCAAATGTGCACAGAATGCATCGTCGTTTTTCCGGATGGAATCGGGATTGTGCCGTGGATGATTCCTGGTACTTCAAAAATTGGGCTGAAAACAGCAGAAAAGATGAAAGAGCATCGCCTCGTTATATGGCCACACCACGGTATTTTCGGTGCAGGAACAACGGTTGATGAGACATTCGGTCTAATAGAAACAGCCGAAAAAGC
>JAPSHL010000237.1 GCA_031179905.1 Bacillus sp. (in: firmicutes)
ATATGCCGATCGTATATATATGTATAGGGGTAGCGCTTTTGCTCTTATTAATGGTTGTCTTTAAGTTAAACGCTTTCATATCACTTGTGACTGTATCGCTGCTTGTAGGGGTTATGGAAGGGATGGCACCAATAGATGCAATGGAATCTGTTACGAATGGTCTTGGAAGTACTTTAGGACATCTCGTCTTAGTTATCTGTTTCGGAGGTATGCTTGGTAAACTCATGGCTGATTCGGGTGGTGCTCAGCGAATTGCAACAACATTGATTAATTCATTTGGGAAAAAGCGGGTTCAGCTTGCAGCTGTTTTAACTGCAGGAATAGTTGGAATCGCGTTGTTCTTTGAAACAGGAGTAGTTGTCTTAATTCCGCTCGTGTTTACGATTGCTGCCCAAGCAGGTGTGCCGATTCTTTATATCGGAATGCCAGTTATTTCGGCATTGATTACGATGCATGGCTTTGTTCCGCCGCATCCGGGGCCAACAGCTGTCGCTGCAGTATATGATGCTAATATCGGAAAAACATTATTATATGGAGTACTTATTGCAATACCAGCGATTTACTTGAGTGGACCTTTGTATGCGAAGACATTTAAGAAAGCAGATTTAGAGGTGGAAATTCCAAAGGGATTATTTAATCCGCAGCATTTTAAAGAAAGTGAGCTTCCTAGCTTCGGTATCAGTGTGTTTACCGCACTTATCCCAGTTATTCTGATTGCTTTCCAGGCAATAGTAGAGATTGCAATGCCTAATTCATCCTTGCTCCCAGTGGCTCAGTTTTTAGGTGATCCTGGGTTTGCTTTACTAATAGCAGTAATTGTTGCTATCTTTACTTTTGGCTTAAACCGCGGTAAAAAGATGCCGGAAATCATGAATTCGATTTCTGAATCAGTAAGCAGCATTGCAATGATTCTTTTAGTAATTGCAGGAGGCGGAGCGTTTAAGCAAGTGCTGATAGACACACATGTGGATCAATATGTCGCAAACCTTATGGAAGGTTCGACGATGTCTCCGTTGATTCTGGCATGGCTGATTGCTGCAATACTGCGTGTCGTACTTGGTTCCGCCACAGTGGCAGGTTTGACAGCAGCAGGCATAGCCGCACCATTAGTCGGGGCTGCTCATGTTAGTCCAGAGCTTATGGTACTAGCGACTGGAGCAGGCAGCATGACATTCTCCCATGTAAATGATGCAGGTTTCTGGATTTATAAGGAATACTTCAACCTGTCTATCGGAAAAACCATTCGCACATGGTCAGTAATGGTTACAATTGCATCCCTTGTTGGGCTTGCAGGTGTGTTAATTATCAACATGCTTATTAGTTAGGTATTTCTACTATGAACTAGTTGATAAACTTATAAATTAATAGAGAGGCTGGGACATTTCAGTCAAAGATAAACCTGAATTATTATGCGAATCTAAATTTTTGCGTAATAATTCGGGTTCTTTATTTGTTGTTTTCGCAAGGATTTAAATCTTTAATACTTTTATTAAAAATATTATTGGAATGGAGCGGAGAACACTCGAGTACTGCGTGAAATAGAGGACGATTTAAACACTGCAGGTGAAGCTGAGGAGGCTCATCAAGCTAGTGACCGGAGCGCATTGGAACGAACTTGATCATAAAGCTGGACTCTTTTAAAAACCCTAAGTATTCGAAAAAAATCCAATGTTACTAGTGTTTTGGGGGAGAATATATTTTGTTTTGTCCCCCCTTATTATATTTTTAAAGATCCTATACGCAAATGATAACTAATTAGGATGTCATTCCTATATAAATAAACTAAAATCCTTATTATAATTTTTGGTAGATAGGCTAATATACCTAAAAATAAAGGTGGTGAGCAGATGAGTTTTAGCAAGGGCGCTTTCATGAATTATGATGAGGAGACCATCCGATTTAGAAGGAAATCATCCAAGGAATTGATTAACCATGTTGCATCTGCCTGTGAAATTAATGATCAGAAAATTATGGGACATCTAAGCAGGGTGCAAGAACTGACTAAGATTCTAGTACAGGCATATAACAGAAAAAGGGAAAGTTTGCTTGATAAGGATTATTCTAATAGTATCGCAGACTCAAGTATTCTCCATGATATAGGGAAGACACGAATTCCTGGGGAGATTCTTTATAAATCAGGCAAGCTGAATCAAACCGAAAGAAATGTAATGAATATGCACCCGTTAATTGGCGCCGCAATGTTTAAAGAAAAGACCTTTAGTGTAATGTACTGTGATGCCTTCATTTTGAAGATTGCAGAAAACATCATACTATATCATCATGAAAGATGGGACGGCACAGGATATCCATATAATTTAAAAGGCCTTGAGATTCCATTAGAGGCAAGGATTGTTGCTATTGCTGATACATATGATGCATTAACAAATGAAAGATCATATAAGAAGGCATGGTCAAAGGAAAGGTCATTGCATTATATTTATGAACAAAAAGGGAAGCAATTTGATCCAGATATTGCAGAAGTGTTTTTAGAGGTTTTTTAATAGAATATATACATTATCCCCGCTAATTCCCCCGGCATACGTCTGCATACATCTTTCATAATTAAAATAACACTTACAGAATATCATCCGTAAACTGAAGGCTGGTAAGAACCAGTCTTATTTTGCTGACATCATTCCATGTATGAAAAGAAGTAACAAAGGAATAATAAATTCTAATGATTTTTGACTGTGAAAATCTATTAAACAAGAGGAGGATACTATTGGCGAATTTTAGAGAACTGCCAGCACTTATGGTATTAGATGTTCAAAAAGGCTTTGACGACCCGTGTTGGGGGAAGCGGAACAATCCACAGGCAGAAAAAAATATAGCAAGGCTTCTAACTGAATGGAGAAATAGGCATGGCCAAATAATTTTTTCCCAGCATATGTCTGTTCAGCCGAATTCTCCCCTTCATTATAAAAATGCGGTTGGAACACAGTTTAAAGACATAATAAGTCCAAGAGAAATGGAAATTGTATTTCAAAAAAATGTGAACAGTGCCTTTATCGGTACGGGTTTGGAGACATATCTTAAAGAGCAGCAAATTAAATCTGTCGTTATCACAGGACTTTCAACGCAACATTGTATATCAACGACGACGCGCATGAGTGGCAATTTAGGCTATCAAACTTTCCTAGTCTCAGATGGTGCAGCTGCCTTTGAAACAACTGACCATATAGGGAATTATTTTGATGCGGAATCCATTCACAATCATGAATTGGCTATGCTTCAGAATGAATTTGCCACAATCCTTACAACAGATCAGATTTTGAGCGAATTAAGTAGTCAATAATAAAAATCCCATACTTAGTTATGGGATTTTTGTGATTCGAGAATCCTTTATAGTATTATCATCCTCACCAAGCTTTGCCATATAATCTATTAAGAAATGAATAAGAATAAGGGGGATAATGGAACTTAGTCCAATATATAAAACGGAGAAAACCAAGCCAACAATTGCTGTCTGCAATACGCCTGACAATAACCCCTGATATGTATGAGCAAGTCCGAACAAAAGGGACGCAAAGATGACAACAAACCATACGGACAGGTTTGGAAATAAATAAGAAATAGCAAAGATTAAAAAGCCTCTGTATATTATTTCTTCCGTAAATCCTGCCGTAATAGAAACGTAATTCCATAACTTTTTCTCCCTTTTACTTACAGGCATTATTACTAGATATTCTGATTTCTCTTTTTCTCGGTTTTTTGCTTCGATTAGTTTTGTATGAATATTTATACTGACATGGTATCCAATCATATAATATAGGATAGCAAGAATATAGATGCCAGTTAAGGCAAAGACGGTGTAGGTTATAATAGGGCCAAATACATTTGTGTTAATAGAAGGTAGAGTAAACCCTATTTGATTAAAGGTAAGTTCTGTGAAAAGGACTAAGAGGATGATATAGAGAGTAGGAGCCCACAAACCAGCAATAGAATTAATATAATACTTCTCTCTGGCATGTGCATTTGTTGTGACATTTATCTTGAACTTCTGAAAATCGTAATATCCGAAAATCGGTTCATATAGTAACACAAAAACAACCATTACCCAAAGGAAAATTTCCATGCAAACCTCCTTATATTATGTTTTTTATCTACAACTTTATTTTTATTCAAGAAAAACCGCGATATTCCTTCTTCTCAATACAGCTGTATTATTTTTTAGTGATTGAAAATCTGCTAACTGTGTTGGATAAGACCAGTTTTTTCGTATAAACATAATAATTTAGTTTAGAGACAGCTTTTATACACTTATTAAATTACTTTATTAGGATACTTGCCAGGTTTATAATTTGGATGTAAAAATGATTAAATTAATAATATCTGATATGCATGGAGTTTGTTTAAATAAAGGTGATTTTAACAAGGGTAAAAAACAATCATACTATTTCTATCTCTGCAAAACGATATAGAGTAAATGCTTATATTGTGGTAAAAATTTATTTATGCTATAGTTGCACCATGCTTTTTTAAGAGCTTTAAAAAGGTTAATTGGTGGTGAATGACTTGAATGAATTATCAGCTACTCCAAAGGCTATGAAAAAAATGATACTTACTGGAATTCGAAAAACTTTGCTTGAATCAGGAAGTGCAACAAAAGTTGAACTTAGTGCCTCATTAGGTATCAGTTTTCCGACGATAAGCAAATTTCTAGCGCAAATGGAAAAGGATGGAGAAATTAATTTAGTCGGCTTAGATAATTCTAGTGGAGGCAGAAGAGCAAAACGTTATTCGTATAACCCGGAATATATGTTAGGTTTAGCGATTTTTCTAGAAAAATCTGAGACTAATTACACGATCTTTAATTGTCTAGGAGAGATTAAGGAAAGTGGAACTGTTCCGAGTGTATTAAAAGATGATGGTCTCTCCTCACTGAATATGTGTATTGAAAGCATGATGAAGAAGCATCCTAAAATAAGATCCATTGCCGTCGGAGTACCAGGTTCTGTAGATAATGGCCGGATTTTTTATATACCAGGCTACGAAGCTTTTCAAAATTTTGACTTAAAAGGTTATTATGAAGAACGTTATGACATTCCTGTCGCAGTTGAAAATGATATGAATGCAGCTGTTCTTGGTTACCATTCGAATATGGGGATGAAAAATAAACATTCATTAGTATATCTATATTTTGGTCAAAACGGGCCAGGAGCAGGGATTATGATAAATGGAGATGTAGTAAGAGGAAGCACCTTTTTTTCTGGGGAAATCTCATTTGTTCCTCAATATAATGATAAAAATTTTCAGCAGGCGTTAGAAAGTGAATCTACAAATAACAAAGTGAGTATAGATGAGGGTCAGCAAATAGATGCAATCGGAAGACTAATAGCCTCCTTTGTATCAATACTTAATCCTCATTCAATCATATTCTATAAAAACGAAGTGAAGAAGGAGATTTTAAAGAATATAGCTAGATGCAGTGCAAAATATGTTCCTTCAGAACACCTTCCAGAACTTACAGTTAGTGATTGGAAAAAAGATTATCTCTATGGACTGCAAAGTCTTGCACTTGATCAACTAATGAAAGAATAACCATTAATTGGTGCTG
>JAPSHL010000238.1 GCA_031179905.1 Bacillus sp. (in: firmicutes)
CTTCATAAGGTCCAGCAAAATCAAGCACTTCCACTTCATTAAATAAAAGAATGCCAACGGTTCGCTTCTTCATGGTTATCATGCCTCCCTTTCTAAACCTTTAATATTTCAACATATGACGACTATTTCCTTCTTTTAGGAGCTATTTTCTGTAGAAAAAACCCTCCTTTTAAAGGAAGGGCTTTAGCTTAAACATGTCTCCGCTCGATAAGGCGTATGCCTATTCCAAGCATTAATGTTCCCATCAGCAAAAGAATACCGACAGGGTAGAGAAGCTCCAGTGGTCCAGCTCCTTCAATTACGCCTTTCTTTAACAGCTCCATTCCATATGTGACAGGCACAAACTTTGCTAACATAAGCAGGAAATCAGATTTAACAATTTCCAATGGCCAATATGCTCCGCCCAGCATTGCAAAGCTTACTGCGATCAGAGGAATAAAGGCATTGAATTGACTTACTGTTTTGACTAGACCTGTCAACAGAATCGCCAATGCGACAATCGCATATAAATAGGGAATAACAGCGCCAAACACTACGGCAAAGTTGCCATTGAAGTCCACACCTGTTCCAAATTTAAATATGTGAAAAATTAGCATAATCTGCAAATATCCTAACAGAAAGCTAAACAGAAGATGACCAAGATATAGCTGTGTCTTGCTTGTTGAAGACAGGATAAACCGGTCCCAGATGCCATTTTGTTTATCACGCAATATTTCTACAACAGTGTTTGCCACTGTATAAATGCTAAAGAATAAGGTAAATCCGAATAATGCCTGAAGAGATTGGTCATAGCTGCTCTCTTCCTGCGTTTTAGTGAAGGTTATTGGCAGCAGAGGATTTTCATTAACAGCCTCTATTTTTGCCTCTGCATCCTTCTTATCCTTTGCATTATTGATGATTTGTGTTTGTTTAGAATGAGTTTGATAATATTTTTCTAAATAACGCTGCACTGCCAAGGCTGTCTCTGTCTCTGCAGCCCGATACACTGTATAGGAATCTGCTTCGATGGCTGCACCAAGATCTGCTTTTCCTTCTTCAATTTGTTTCAATGTTGCTTGTTCTGATAATAGTTTAAACTGAAAGCTGTCACTTTCATTTAGTTCTTTCACTATTGCCTCTGCTTCAACTGTGTTCTTAGCAAATACAGGTATTTCTACCTTTGTGAATGAGCTGGAGCCGAGTAAAAAAGCAAATCCTGCACAAATAATAGAGGTAATTAAAAATGCTCCAGGCCTGCGCAGAAATTTTCTGAATTTCCCCCAAAATATCCCCTTCATACTATATCACCTCTTTTCCTCATCAATAACGCAACTGCCAGCAGCAGCAAAGCACCGCTAAAGAGGAGTATCGCTTCGATTTGTCCTGATATATCCACCAGACTGTAGCCTTGATATACTTTTAGATAAGCAGTAATTGCAGCTCCTAAAGGAGAAAACTCACCAAGCTTTTCCATGAATCCCCCACTAGCACTCAAATCAAAATAACTGCCGCCGGCAAAAGCAAGGATAGGAATCAGCATATTAGTAAACAATGTTGCGACATTATTGGAATTTGTTCGGAATGATAAAGCTGCCGTAAACACAGCGAAACTTGCTGCCAGAATGTTCAACAACAATGTCACAAAAAAATAATGAATAAAGCTTGCAAACACAACACCATATACTAATGCAGACAATCCGAATAATAAATGAAGCTGTATAAATGAAAGTAAAAATGCAGATACAAATATGCCAAAGAAAAATGTATTTGGCGACACATTTGCCAGAAGGATGCGCTGATACATATACGCCTCTTTTTGCTGGTAGGCAAAGCCGGCAACAGTTGAAGCTACATAAAAAACAAACATGACACACATTCCTATCGCATAATAAGCAAAGGAGTCAACCTCCTTTTTCTTAGTGACGCTCTCTAAGCTGCCGACAATTGTTTCGTTTGTGGGAGTATAATGGCTGTTAAGTTCTGCTGCCGTTTTTGCATAGGACAGCTCCTGCTGATAGCTCACAAGTATGTCTTTCAATATAGTCGCTGCCAGTGATGTGCTGTCTGCTTCCTTAAAGCTCCATTTTGTAGAAATCTCTTTTCCATAAAGTAATTTGTCATAAAATTGTTCCGTAAAGCCGGATGGAATCGTTAAAATTCCAGTATAATCGCTCCCCTCTTGCTCAGCGTCTTTTTCTTCCTCCACTACATTCACGGTCACAATTTTCCTTAGTTCTTTATTTTCTTTTATTTCATTCAAAAAAATAGAAACAGGATCTGCTGAATAAATCGTTTCAATCTTAGTCTTTTTCTCTTCTGGACTTAAAAGTGATTTCTCTATTTCAGCTACTGTTTCCTTTTGTACTTTTGCAGAATCATCTTTAAGCACAACCAACAGCTTCGCATGCAAACTGCCAGAATCTTCTCCCTCATTCATGATTGCTCCAAGTGCACTTCCTAATATTGTGATTAATATAAAGGGCATCAAAAGGAGGACCACTAGTTCTCTTGGTCTTCTCCATATCATAAGAACTTCCTTTTTCACCATCTGCCAGAACATGTACTCTCCTCCTAATCCCGAAGCTTTCGCCCTGTCAGATGCAAAAACACATCCTCCAGGCTTGGTGTTTCAATATTGACTGCAAGCACATTTATCTCGTGCTCCTCTGCAAGGCGGAAGATTTCTTTTAATAGCTGGACTTCCTTCGGAACAATAATGGTGATATTTGCTTGATTGATAGAAAGCTGCTGAACATTAGGCAGACCCCTTAACACTTCAACAAAACGATGCTTAATCATTTCGACCTGAATATTAATTGCTGTCTCTGCAGACAGGATATTTTTGATTTCCTCCTTTGCGCCTGAAGCGATTATCTTGCCGTGATCCATAATATATAACCGATTGCATAAGAATTCTACTTCCTCCATGTAATGGCTTGTGTAAAGGACGGTAATGTTTTTCTCGCTGTTCAGTCGCTTCACTGTCTCTAATATATGATTCCTGGATTGGGGATCAATGCCGACGGTCGGCTCATCCATTATGATAATTTCCGGCTCATGAATTAGAGCTACACCTATATTAAGCCGTCTTTTCATCCCTCCGGAAAATGTCTTAACAAGATCCTTTTGTCTATCCTTCAATCCGATAATATCCAGCACTTCGTCCACTCTTTTCTGCAGCACGCTTTTAGGAATTCTGTGCATCTTGCCAAAAAAAATCAAGTTTTCCCTAGCAGTAAGTTCCATATAAAGGGCAATTTCCTGGGGTACAACACCAAGTATTTTGCGCAATTTCTCCGGTGTCTTCAAGATGCTTTCATTATGCAGCCTGACATCGCCGCTGCTTGGTACAAGCAGGGAAGAAATCATGGAAATGGTAGTTGATTTGCCTGCACCATTCGGACCAAGAAGACCGACTGTTTCTCCTTTTTCTAAATACATATTAACTGAATTGACCACCTTATTATGTTTAAACTGTTTGGATAAATCAATTACTTCAAGCATTGTCATCATCCTTTCTAATGACAGCATAATGTTTTTACAAGCTTTTTCCTATACCTAAAGGTCATTTTATGTACTGATTAATAAGTGACTTAAGTCATTTTTTTCACCACAAAAAAAACGCCTCTATTAATTAGAGACGTTTATAGACTGATTAAATCAGCCTTTTGCCTGCATTTCCTTTGTTGGTCCAAGTACACCAGGAACAGGTAGGCCAGCTTGACGAAGGAGAACCGTCATTTGTCCTCTGTGATGAACTTGATGCTGAATCAGCATTCCAAGAACAGATCCTTTTGTCATTGGTTTTCCAAACTGGTCGACTGTTTCGCTAAGCGCTTCATCTGTTAAAGATTTTGCAGCTTCAGCAATATCCTCAGCAATTTTTTTGTAAGCTTGTGCAATTTCAGCAGCAGTGATATTTTCTGCCGTTTTATCTGTAGCAGGTTTTACCTGTACGCCTGCAACTCCAGCAAAAAAGGCAGGACTTGTAGCTAAATGCCAGCCGAGCCAGCCTAGAGTGCTGTGTCCTTCTACAATTGCCTGATCTAGTTTCTCATCTGTAAGCGATTCTAATACTTGTACTGTTCCATGAGCAGAAGCAGTCCAGTCTGCAATAAAGTCTTCTGTTTTTCTGTACATATAAACCCCTCATTTCAACTTTTATGTAACATACTAAATCATAATAACATTTTTAGAGCTGTTAAACCAAAAGCCAGTTATATTAGGTCATTTTTGACTGCAAAGATGGCCAGTTGTGTTCTGTCTCTTAATTCAAGCTTCTGCAAAATTTGAGTAAGATGATTCTTTACCGTTCCGACAGACAAAAACAATTCTCCTGCTATCTCTTTATTTGTTTTGCCAAGTCCGACATGCCTAACGACTTCGACTTCTCTTTCTGTAAGGATATCAATTAGTTCTGTCTGCTTATGTCGCCTGTTTTCTTTCAGCAGCTTAGGCATGACCTTTGCTGCAACGTCAGCATGTATGCTCATGCCCCCAGCAAGACAGCTTTTAATACTGTTGATAAGTGCAGTGCTATCAGCATTTTTCAATAAAAACCCATTTGCTCCTTCTTGAAAAGCCTTAATTGCATACTCTTCATCATTGAAAGTAGTCAAAATCAGTATCTTTATATGAGGATACCTAGCCCTTACTTGCTTTGTCGCTTCTAATCCATCCATGACAGGCATACGGACATCCATTAAAATAAGATCTATTTGAACAGTTTCTAACAGGCTGAGTGCTTCCTTGCCATTCTCTGCTTCTGCTGCCACTAATATATCAGCATCCTGTTCTATTATCATTTTCAGCCCATTTCTAACTATGGCCTGGTCTTCAGCAATCAACACATTAATCATTTTCTAATCTCCTCTGTAGGCATACTGCCTGTCAAGATGAACTGCTGATTCAACTGCAGGATGGACAGTTTCCCTCCTGCTTCCTCCAACCTTCTTGACATGTTTTCAAGACCAAATCCTTTGTGAAGCGGATGCTTATGATTGAAAGCATTTTTTATTTCAAATGTAAGGTGCCCGATAGGAGATACTCCAATTGATATAAAGACCTCTCTCGTGCTTCCGTACTTCATTGCATTTGTCAGCCCTTCCTGAATTGTCCGGTAAAGTACAGCATTTTTCAAATTGCTTAGCTGCACACGAAGTACTCCTTGTTTAGCTGTAAAATGGACTTGAACAGCATTTTCACTTTCGAGCTTTTTAATTAAATGAACGAGTGCTGAAATTCCTTGTAGCTCCTCTCCCTGCATAAGACGAACAGCTTTTCTTGTTTCCTCGAGGCATTCTGCTGCCATTGCTTTAATGCTGGAATAAGAACCAGCAGGAAGTTCTTCGCGCAAAAGTTCAACCTGCATAAGAAGAGCGGTTAATTTATGCCCAACAGCATCATGCATTTCCCGTGCGATCATCGTCCTCTCTTCCGCTCTCGCTGTCTTCTCGCTCTGAAAAGCTCTCCGCTTATGGATCCTGAAGTCATTGAGTAAAGAAGCATATGCCTCCCTAATATGTTTATACTCCTTGTTTATTTCGCCAAGCCTGTATATCAGCAC
>JAPSHL010000037.1 GCA_031179905.1 Bacillus sp. (in: firmicutes)
GCTCCAACTGGTATGCCATTTGCTAAGCCTTTAGCTGAAGTGATGATATCTGGATTTAAGGAGAAATGCTGGAATGCAAATGGTTTTCCCGTTCTGCCGATTCCTGTTTGAATCTCATCAATGATTAACAGTGCACCTTTGCTCTTTGCTAGCGCTTCCGTCTTTAGCAGGAATTCTTGAGTTGCAACATGAATGCCGCCTTCGCCTTGAACTATTTCAAGCATGACTGCTGCTACGTCATCTGACATTTCAGCTTTCAATGCCTCAATATCATTAAATGGCACATTCACGAATGTTTCGAGCATTGGGCCGAATCCATGCTTGATTTTATCTTGCCCTGTTGCAGACATGGCTGCAAAAGTTCTGCCGTGGAATGATTGTTTAAATGTAATGATTTTTGTTTTGCCTGTTGCTTTTCTTGCAAGCTTGATAGCTCCTTCATTTGCTTCTGCTCCACTATTAGCAAAGAATACTGCGTCCATCGAACTTGCCGCAGCCAACGCTGTCGCTGCTTTTTCTTGTATTTCTACCGGAAAAAGATTAGAAACATGCCAGAATTTTTCCAGCTGTGCTTCTACTGCTGCCTTTATTTCATCATGGCAATGGCCGAGATTACAAACACCGATACCTGCAGTTAAATCCAAATATTTTTTTCCTTCTTTACTGTACAAATAGCTTCCTTTAGCTGATGCTGGCTCGATCTCCCATTTGGAATAAGTAGGAAATAAATGACTCATTTACATAACCTCCGCTTTCGCTACAATTTTTGTTCCGTTCCATATCTCATCTGAATAAAATTCTTTTTTTCCTGATACGATCATGGCACTGTTTAAGCCGCTATCAATAGCTGCTAACGCGGATGTAACTTTTGGGACCATACCTCCAGTAATTTGACCTTCCTCTATATACTGCAGTACTTCCTCTTTACCTATTAAACTCGCAACCTCACTGTTGATTATAATGCCATCTACGTCTGTCACAAATAGACATTGTTCCACTTGTAAGCTTTTTGCAACAGCAGCAGCAGCATAATCTGCATTAATGTTCAGTTTGGTACCTTCGGCTGTAATCCCTAATGGAGTAACTACCGGAATATAGCCTTCTTCTAGCAACCTTATGATTAGCTTATTGTTTACTGCTTCTACATTGCCAACAAAACCAAGGTTTTCTTCGTCAATGATACTTGCTAATAGACAGTTATCATCTGTCCCGTTTAAGCCGATTGCATAAAGATCGTTTCTCCTTAATAAGTCGACCAATTTCCTGTTTGTTTTTCCAGAAAGGACCATTTCCACAACTGCAAGTGCTTCTTTTGTTGTTTTCCGCAGCCCGTTATGAAATTCTGCCTTTACAGATAATAAATCAAGCATTTCATTTATATCTGGTCCGCCACCATGAACAAATATAATGCGAAAGCCATCCTGCTGCAGTTTCTTTATGCTGGTGAAGAACCCTTCGGAAAGCTGGTCAATCACGCTTCCTCCGCATTTAATCAGTATTGTCTTCATCACTAGCTCACTCCTATGTTCGATAGCTCGCATTGATTTTGACATAATCATAAGACAAATCGCATCCCCATGCAGTTCCTTCACTGTCTCCATTATGCAAATCAACATGGACTTGGATATAATCCTTGCTCAAATAGTCAATTGCTTCATCTTCGGAAAAAATTTGAGGTTCACTGTTCTTTAACATTGTAATCGGACCGATAGCAATATCGACAGAACCTGGATTTACATCTGTGTTCGTTTGTCCAATAGCTGTAATGATTCTGCCCCAGTTTGCATCAGATCCATACATGGCTGTTTTAACAAGATTGGACCCGACAATCTGTTTAGAAATAACCCTTGCTTCTTCCTCCGTCTTGCAGCCTTTCACATTCACTTCGATTAATTTCGTAGCTCCCTCTCCATCTTTTGCAATCTGCTTTGCAAGACTTTCACATGCTGCAGACAGCAGTTCAACAAATACAGGATAATCAGGATGCTCTAAAGTAAGCTCTTCATTCTTTGCAAGACCGTTTGCCATTACAAGCACAGTATCGTTTGTGGATGTATCTCCATCAACAGTGATTTGATTAAAGGAAGTTGGAATCACTGTGCTAAGTGCCGTTTGCAGTACATCTGATGAAATGTTAGCATCAGTCGTCAAAAATCCGAGCATCGTTGCCATATTAGGATGAATCATGCCTGATCCCTTTGCAGCTCCGCCAATAGTAACTGCCTTGCCGCCAACCTCAGCTGTAAAGCAGCATTTTTTCATGACTAAATCTGTCGTTAAGATAGCCTCTTGAAAACTGTCTGCATCCTCATTTTTGCTGCCAAAAACTAGCTGACTGATTCCCGCTTCAATCTTATCCATTTTCAGGAATTCCCCGATTACTCCTGTTGAAGAAACAGCTGCATACTCTTGTTTTATCCCAAGCTGATCCGCGATTAATTGACGCATTTTATAGGCGTCATTCAGACCTTTTTCGCCAGTGCAGGCATTTGCGCAAGCACTGTTGACAACAACTGCCTGAATAAGTTTTTCTGATTTGATAGAATCTTGCGTCACTTTCAGCGGTGCTGCTTGAAAATGACTCATTGTGTAAACCGCTGCACAGTTTGCAGGTACTTCGCTCACAATCGCTCCCAAATCTTTTTTATTGTAACGCAGTCCTGCATGGAGACCTGCCGCTTTAAACCCGGCTGGTGTGACAATGCTCCCATTCACTACTTCTTTTATTTGAGAGGTTTGCTCTCCACTTGATACAACCTGCATAAATACTCCTCCTTATGGATACATAGGCACAAAATTCAAGCCCGTACATTCATCCAAGCCAAACATGATGTTCGCATTTTGTACCGCTTGCCCTGCAGCGCCTTTCATTAAATTATCAATAACTGATATGATAGTTAGTCTTCCAGTCCTTTCATCAAGGTGCATGCCTATATCACAATAGTTCGAACCATTAACCTCTTTAATGGAAGGATAATTAGTTATTGGCCTCACTCGTACGAAAGGTTTGTCTTTATATGCTTCCATAAACAGCTCATGCACACGTTCCGTTGTACTTTCTTCCTTTAAGGAAACATAAATTGTTGCCATAATTCCTCTGTTTACAGGAAGCAGATGTGTTGAAAAAGTAACAGGGTTAACGGAAGCATTCCAGTCTGTCAACTGCTGCTCTATTTCTGGAATATGCTGATGGTCATTTACTTTATAGATTTTTAGGTTTTCATTCATCTCTGCCAGCATTGTTCCTCTTGATGGTGTCCTGCCTGCACCAGAGATGCCTGATTTTGCATCAATGATGATGCTGTCTGGTTTAATCAGATTTTCCTTGATAACAGGCGCTAACCCAAGCAATGATGCAGTTGGATAACAGCCTGGATTGGATAACCAGTCCGTATTTGCAATATTTTCTTTATTCCATTCTGTAAGGCCATAAACGAACTTGCTCACCATTTCGGGGGAAGCAGGCTGTTTCTTATACCATTTTTTATATTCATTTGCATTACGGAGGCGCATGTCTCCAGATAAATCGACGATTTTTATTTGTTTATCTGCAAACTCATTTATAAGCCTGCCTGATACACCAGAGGGAGTAGCAAAAAAAACAACATCACAATTATCTGCAATTGATTCGGAATCTACTTTTTCTAATTTATTTTCAACGATGCCATATAAATGGGGATATTCATTCCATACTGGGACCTCATCCCTTGTTGTATGGACAGAGTGAATAGAAAATTCAGGATGATTTGCTAAAACCCTCATCAATTCAGCTCCACCGTATCCAGTTGTGCCAATAATTGCAGCTTTCATCATTTCCTCCTTCTACAGGAAACTCTGTATATTTAATCATTTTTATTTATAAATATTAATATTTGATTCTCTTATTATAAAAACTTAGCATTATAAAAGCAACCGTTTTTCAAAAAAGAATTAATTTTCTATTTTCTTTACTAATGATATGTGTCATGGTGTTGTCTTGACCGTTTTTTTTTGCATAAAAAAGAAAAACACCCATTCTAAAATAGAACAGGTGTCAGACTGTAGATAAACTCCTTTCATGTTGTAGATATATGCACTATGTACGGCTGCAGGGGTTCTATGCACCATGGCGAGGGGAAAAGCTTTCGTTCCAAGCAATTTCTTTTTCAATGGAAAAGTCAACAAGCTAAATACCTATTAAAAATCAATGATAGTTTCCTTCTAACAATATCACTTGCACACGCTCTCCTGCCTTGTAGCCATGCTGTCCTCCCGGGAGGACAATTAGCGAATTCGCGTTTATAAGGCTGCTGACAATACTGGACTTATCTGTCCCGCTTGGTCCAGCATAAAGAATACCTTCTTCTAAAACCGTACGGCTTCTAATAAATCTTGTGAAGGCATTGGCTGTTGGGAAATCTGCTGTCAGTATTGCGGAGGATGTTTGCAAATGAGGATCATCAGAGAACAGCATTGTCCTGATAATTGGCCTAGCAAAAAGCTCAAAGCCGACAAAACATGCAGATGGATTTCCTGAAAGTCCAAACAGCAGCTTGCCATCAAGACTGGCTATTGTTGTCACACTTCCTGGGCGCATGGCAATCTTGTTAAACAGCACTTTCGCTCCTAATTTCTCATATATATATGGCAGCAGATCAAAATCTCCGACAGAAACTCCCCCGGTTGTCAATAAAATATCAACATTAGCTAAGCTCTCTTTCATAGCTTCATAGCTTTCCTCCAGCACATCTGCAAGCTTTCCAAAATAAACTGCTTCAGCTCCAGCCTGCTTGATTTGCGCCATTACCATATATGCATTGCTGTTCCTGATTTTGCCCTCCTCTAAGCCCTCATCAACCTCTAGCAGTTCGCTTCCTGTTGCGAAAACACCGATTCTTGGCTTTTTCGCGACAGGTACTTTATCATAGCCGAATGTAGCCAACAGGGCGACAATGCCAGGATTAATTTTCGTTCCTTTTTTCACAAGAAGCGCATCCTCTTTTACGTCCTCGCCTTTAAAAGAAAGGTTTTCCCCTTTCTGTACTAGTTTGGTAACAGTAATATACGGTTTGCCATCAGACGATTCCATGACATCCTCCAGCATGACAACTGCATCACAATCCAGGGGAAGCATTGCTCCTGTCATAATTCTGACAGACTCGTTCTTACCGACACTTTTTTTGCAGACATACCCTGCACCTATTTCATCGATTACTTCCAGATGGAGGGGATTATCCTCCGTACAGCCAGCGAAATCTATTGACCTAACCGCGTATCCATCATATGCTGATCTATCAAACCTAGGGATATCATGGTCTGCCTTTATGTCGTCTGCCAGGAATCGGTCACAGCTTTCAAAAATCGAGACATATTCCTTTTTTCCTTCCAGCTTACAGTCCATGACTTTTTTTACTGCTTCCTCCACCGCTAACGGTGTTCTTCTTTCCACCATCTCTTTTTCCCTCTTCTCTAACCGCCAATATAGGACATTTCTATTTTACTGCTGTTAGCTCGCGTTTCAGCGGTCCGCAAATCAGAGTATCTGTCTGCTCTTGTTTGCCATATATCTCTGAGATAATCCAGCAATTCTCCATCTGCAGCACCATTACGGATAAAGGATTTTAAATCGTGACCATTGCCATTAAACAGGCATGTATATAATTTTCCGTCTGCTGAAATCCTTGACCTTGTACAGCTTGAGCAAAAAGATTCTGTCACAGATGTAATAAATCCTACATATATACTGCTTCCATTATATAAATACTTTTTTGCTACTTCCCCATAATAATCAGGCTCTGCTTCAACCAATTCAAACTCTGTTTTCAATCTATCAACAATTTCTTTCTTTGAAACCACTTCATCCCATTTCCAACCGTTCGTGCTGCCAACATCCATATATTCAATGAAGCGCAGCTCAATCTCCTCATCTCGGCAAAACTTCGCCATCGGAATAATTTCCGACTCATTCAGCCCCTTTTTGACGACCATATTGATCTTGACTCCAAGCCCCGCTTTTTTAGCAGCTTCAATTCCTTTTATTACAGGATTTGTGTTAACGTTCCTTCCATTAATCCTCCCGAACAGCTCATCATTCAAACTGTCCAGGCTGATGTTGACACGCTTTAAACCTGCATCTTTTAGAGCTTTGGCATGCCGCGGCAAAAAAATCCCGTTTGTCGTCAAGGCAATATCTTTCAGTCCATCGATTCTAACCAGTTTTTCAATTAGCAAATGGAGATCCTTCCGAAGCAAGGGCTCCCCTCCAGTTAGGCGGATTTTTTCAACACCGAGTGATACAAAAGCCTTCGCCAGCCGCTCCATCTCATCGAATGAGAGCAGTTCTCCTTGAGGGAGAAAAGCATAATCATCTCCAAATATTTCTGCTGGCATGCAATAACTGCAGCGCAGATTGCAGCGATCAATTACGCTAATTCTTAAATCTCTGAGCGGTCTATTAAGCAAATCCTTCATTTGATGCCAGTCACCTCCGGATTTTTTATTAGCTGAATATTCCGAAAATACAACAAAATAAGGGAGATATCTCTCCCTTACTAATTTTCATTGGACACCTAATGCGATTTTTGCATATCTTGACATTCTATCTTTTGTCCATGCCGGCGTCCAGACGATGTTCACTTCTGTTTCCTTTACTTCAGGTATATCAGTCAAGGCAGCTTTGACTTGGTCAACAATAACTCCTGCAAGCGGGCAGCCCATAGCAGTCAATGTCATTGTTACTGTCAATACCCCAGATTCATTCAAATCAAGGTCATACACAAGACCAAGATTAACAATATCTACACCCAGCTCTGGGTCGATTACAAGCTCTAATGCACCCATAATATTATCTTTTAATGCTTCTTCCATTTTACACCCACTCCTTATGCTTCTTTTATATAATCAGATTATATCTTGATTTTAATTTCTTCACTTTTCTATCTTATCATAACAGAGTTCAGCGCTTGAGCAAAAGAATTCGCATACACTATAAATACAAACACTTATTCTTAATGGGAAGCATCGGACTGCAGGAATTC
Source organism: Bacillus sp. (in: firmicutes) (assembly GCA_031179905.1). Taxonomy (GTDB): domain Bacteria; phylum Bacillota; class Bacilli; order Bacillales; family Cytobacillaceae; genus Niallia. The sequence continues at coordinate 7,017 of JAPSHL010000037.1, forward strand.
TTCAAACCATTCGATTGTTTTTAACATTGCTTTCCTGCTCACCTTATGTCCTGTATGTTCTTCAGTAATATAGGAAAGTTTCTCTGGTACTGCTTCATATAATGGAAGGATTGCTTCATAAAACTGACGAGAGTACTTATACGGCACCGTTTCATCCTTCTTTCCGTGCCAAAACATCAACGGCCTGTTTTCCAGTTTTTCAGGTTGTTTGCTTAAATCAAGTTCACTAAGCCTTTGCAAAAGCCCGTCGATTTCTTCTTCCGTAAGAGGGAGCTCATAACCCCGTTTCGTTACTTCCTGAATCGTGTAGTTCGCAAACTTCTCATAATAGGGCATTCCCATAAGACATACAGCTGTATTAATCCATGGGTAGCAGCTTAATGCTCCTAGGGTCACAATTCCCCCCATGCTTGTTCCGACAAGACCAATTTTATCTTCTTGGATGAGTCCTTTTGTTTCAAAATAATTTTTCACTTGCTCAATTTCGTCAATTGTCTGCAGAACTATATCCCAAAACTTTAAATTCAGCTGCATTCCTGAAAGGTTTGCAGCTCTTTCGCCATGATATAAAGTATCAGGCAAAACAACCCTAAATCCCTTTTCAGCTAAATTATAGGCAAAATGGAGATTATGCTCCTTTGCACTTGTAAAGCCGTGTATAAATTGTATAAAAGGAAGAGGCTGATCAAAACTTTCTTTTGCGACAATATGCAGGACCGGTACATCTTTTATTGTTATTTTTTCAATTATAATCATTTATATGCCTCCCTTAGCTCATATTATTTTTGAAAATCCTTTTTTATTGCGTTAACATATAGTAATAAAAGCAAGTTAGCAAGCCTTTATGTTCAGCTACACAAGTTCTTTATTGAATCTTAATATTGGCATATTACAATAAAAGCATATATTCCAATCATCATCGATATGTATAAACTAAGATAGCATTATTTAGTTTATCATGAAGTCTTTCTATTTACTAAGCATTGCTACTTAAAAAGCTGATGGTGTTTTGCCATTAACTTTTTATAAATAATACTTAAAAACGAGAAGGAGAAATTATGACAGAAAAACATCTAATTGCTTTAGACCTTGATGGAACATTACTTAAAAATGATAAGACGATTTCCCCTTTAACGAAAAAGGTAATTAAAAAGGCAAAAGAAGCCGGTCATATTGTAATGATTGCGACTGGAAGACCTTACAGGGCAAGTGAAGCTATTTATAAAGAATTGAATCTGGATACACCGATTGTTAATTTTAACGGTGCTTTCATCCACCATCCTCACTCCGAGGAATGGGGCATATACCATTCTCCGTTAGATATCGCTACTGTAAAGGATATTGTTGAAGCTTGTGATAATTTTGACTACCATAATATCGTTGCAGAAGTGATAGATGATATTTATTTTCATTATCATGATGATAAATTGCTCGATATCTTCTCATTAGGAAATCCTAAAACGACAACAGGCAATCTGTTGGAATTTTTGGAAGCACCGCCAACATGCTTGCTTATTCATGCAGAAGAAAAGGATGTTGTGCGCATACGTAAACATTTATCGGAGGTTCATGCTGATTTAATAGATCACCGCCGTTGGGGAGATCCGTACCATATAATCGAGATTGTCAGGACAGGCCTCAGCAAGGCTGTCGGACTGCAAAAAATTTCTGATTATTATAATGTCCCGCAGAAGAATATTATTGCCTTTGGCGATGAAGATAATGACTTTGAAATGATTGAATACGCAGGAGTCGGCGTAGCGATGGGGAATGGCTTGCAAGAGCTGAAATTACGGGCCAACCATATCACATTGACAAATGAAGAAGATGGCATTGCTGTATTTTTAAACGATTATTTAGATTTACGGGCATTATGATAGGAAAAAGAGCTGATAGCTGGCTCTTTTTTTGGTTAACATTACCGCCTATTTAATTGCAGCTTTAACCAATACTAGGAGAGAAGCAGTTTGCAGCTGTTTCAACACGGAAATAATCGCGCTGTCTCTTATAGGACAGCAGTTGTCTGTCCTTTTTGGACAAATATAACTTGCGGAGGGATTACCTGCTATGGGAAAACGAAATAAATCAAAACGCTTTGTACAACAGGGTGTAGACTCAGTATCTAAGCATGATCAACGTATTCCGTATCATATGACATATGCAGAGGCCGAAAGCTATAAAATGGCTAATTCGAATGAATCTACTCACGGAGGACTATAAATGGGCAATCGATTATTTCAAGAAGCTAGACAAGCAGTAGAAATGGCTAAGATGTCAGATGGCCGTGATACTGAAAGAATGATTAAAAAAGCAAAAAATGCTCTAAGTTCCGCCTATTCCAATACGACGAGTGCTGAGCAAAATCAGCTGTCTGATTTGCAAAAGGAGCTTGAGCAGCTAGAAACTCGTTAAAAAACAAGCCTTCCTTACAGGGAGGCTTGTTTTTTGCTTATGAAGGGAACTTCTCAAGTATAACAGGTTCACTTAGTTTTCCGTTTAACTCTTGAAAGTATAGAATCAGTGTTCCATTTTTCGGTAAGTCTTCTTTATTTATGGCCACATTAATCTTGAATTTCCCATCTGTTGCGACCGTAACGGGTTGTTTAGACAGAATTTCTTCATGTCCATCTTCTACTGTATAGTTAAGTGATGCCTTAGTATGGGCAGTGCCTTCAACTGTATAATTCCCCGTTTGACCAGTTGTACTTATATTCGTAATTAAAGGAACTGTCAAAGTTGTTTTAGCTGTTATTGTCTCTCCCTTGCTTTTTGTTCCTAACAAGGTTGCCTTAACAGTGTATTCTCCACTTGGCACTAATTCACCATTATTTTTCCGGTAATTCCATTTCTCCACCCATGTATGAGACTGGTTCGCTTTTAGATTTAACTCTTGCAGAGCTTGCAGAAATGACTTGTTTACTGAATATCGATAAACTTCTTTTCCCTCTTTTGCTCTAATGGATAGTTCATATTTTTGCGAAGAGGAGAAAACGAGCTTAACGGCCTTTTCACCTTTATTGGAGACAGTCATGCTGATTTCCGCAAAGTTCTTATTCGGTTTTGCAGTTACATCAAACTGCAGTTCACTTCCTTCTGCATTTATTCTATCCACACCAAAAGAAAAAAGACATATAGCGATTGTTGCTGCAATTATGGTTCGAAGCACCTTACAGACTACCTCCTTTATTCTTTTCTGAAAAAGCCGATTATCTCTGTTGTCTGAACGATATTAGTAAATGCTTGCGGATCTACCTCTTTAATTGTTCTTTCCAAGTCATATAATTCATACCGTGTAACAACAATCATCATCATATCCCTCTCTTCATTCGAAAAGGCCCCTTTTGCTGGAACCATAGTAATTCCTCTCACTAGTTTCTCATGTATTGCCAATTTTAATTCATCGGATTTTTTAGTTACAATCATTGCAGTCAGCTTTTGATGTCTAGTATGTATCGCATCTATCACCCTTGTGGAAGCATATAATGTCACTAGTGTATATAGAGCTTTCTCCCATCCGTAAAGATAACCTGCAGTTATGATGATAATGCTGTTTAATGTAAAGAAGTAAGTTCCAACAGGTTTGTCCTGCATTCTCGAAAGAATCATAGCTACAATATCCATTCCACCTGTAGAGGCACCGACTTTCAGAGTGATTCCTACACCAACAGCTGCTATAACACCGCCAAAGACAGCATTTAGCAAGATATCCCCTGAATAGGAGTGAACCGGTAGAAGTTCAAGAAATAAAGACATGAACGCCACACTGATGAAGCTGTAGCATGTAAATGACTTCCCGACCTTAATCCAGCCTAATATAGCGATAGGTACATTCAAGATAAATAGCAATAAACCCGTTGAAATAGGTGAAACACTGGAAATAAGCTGTGCTACACCAGCAAACCCGCTGGCATATACGTCGGCAGGTATTAAGAAGAAGTTCAATGCAACAGCATTCAAAAGAGCCCCGACTATTACTACAACTAACTTCTTAGTTAATGTCCAATACATAATAATCCCCCAGTACTATATTTGTTCCTTAGCTTTAGCTAGGATTCATTGTTTTTTTGTATAAGATTCTATAAACTATTGGTATGCAACACATAAATAAGACATATGGATACATACCAGCAATCAATATACCATAATTTTCTCTATGTGAAAGTCATATAATGAAAAAAAAAGACAGAAAGAAGATGAGCTTATGACTTATAAAATATTAGCGGACAGTGCTTGTGATTTGCCTCTTTCTTATTATGATGATAATGATGTCATTCTATTTCCATTAAAGGTAAATTTGGAAAATAAAGAGTATGAGGATTTAAAGACAATCCAGCCAAATGCTGTATATGACGCAATCAGAAACGGTAAAGTACCAAAAACCTCCCAGGTATCTCCAGCCCTTTTCAAGGATGTTTTTACTGACATGGCTAAAAACGGCGAAAGCGGAATCTATGTCGCCTTTTCTTCTCAGCTTTCCGGCACTTTCCAAACAGCCCAGATGATTTACGAGCAAGTGAAGGAAGATTACCCTGATTTTCATCTTTCTATCATCGACAGCAAATGTGCTTCCCTTGGTGCAGGGCTTGCTGTCCAGGAATGTGTAAAACAGCGCAGTCTTAGAAAAAGCCTGGAAGAGGCTGAAAAGCAAGCACGTTTTAATTGTGAGCATATGGAACATCTGTTTACAGTTGAGGATTTGGACTACTTAGCTAAGGGCGGACGCGTTTCAAAAGCATCTGCTTTTGTTGGAGGACTGCTGCAAATCAAGCCTCTTCTTCACGTGGAAGACGGCAAACTTGTTCCACTTGAAAAAATCCGTGGTAAAAAGAAGCTTCTTCGCCGGATGCTTGACCTGATGGAGGAGCGTGGAAATAGTCTTGATACGCAGACAATCGCAATCAGCCATGCCGATGATTTAGCAACAGCAACGGAACTTAAAGAAGCCATTATGGAACGTTTCCAGCCGCAGGATGTGTATATTTCCTCTATCGGGGCTGCTGTCGGTTCCCATACTGGTGCAGGAACAATTGCATTGTTCTTCTTGAACAGCAAGTAAGACAAATCAAACCAGTAAGGCTGTGCCTGCATACTCACTCCTCCTTTCAGTCATACTAGTAATGTTCAATAAATGAACAGCTAATGAATGGAGGAGTATACAGACATGCCAAATACTTCTGATGATAACAAAAAGCCAAAAGACAATAATGCCCGCTTAGAGCAAAAGAATTTGCTTCGTGAGAAAAACCGCAAAATGGGCAAACATCAATATAGCAAAAAGACGGATCACCTATAAGCAAAGGAGCAGCCACCAGGCTGCTCCTTTTTATTCGTCTTCTTTCTTCAAGTGTGTCCAACCATGTTCTTGGTAAATTTTATTTTCCTTCATCAGCCTGCCGAGCGCCCTCTTAAAAGAGCCTTTACTCATGCCGAATCTCTCTTGTATTTCCTCTGGCATACTTTTGTCAGTGTAAGGCATCTGGCCTTTTCTTTGTTCCAGATATGAAAGCACTGTTTTGGAATCGTCATCAAGTGCTTCCTCTTTGCGAGGCAATAAGGAAACATTGATTGTTCCATCTTCTTTTACATCAATAATGCGGCCGTTTACCTTTTCGCCAAGACGCGGCTCTATTTTACGTTCTGATTCATGGATAAAGCCTTTGAATCCTTCAGCTGTATAAATCCAGCTTCCGACCTTTGCGGTTCTGTAAATATGGCCGTGGATATTCTTATTGAAGTCCTTCCGAGTTGCTTTAGTCGAAATGCTTTCAATAACAGGATCTGTCGCAAGCTTTACATATAAGAGATTATTGCGATCCACTCTTAATGTGATATAAAGCAAGTCCCCTACTTCTGGCCAAATTTCCTCATGAACAGGCAAGTCATCCTCTCCAAGAAGCATGTCCTTTTTCAAGCCTATATCAAAGAAGCAGCCAAGACCTTCTTTGAAATCAGTTACCTTCACCCAATCATATTCTCCGACTGAAATGGATGGTATATTTGTGCTGGAACAAGCTCTGCCTTGTGAATCCGTATAAATGAACACACGAATTTCGTCCCCAATTTCAAATTTCTGATCTGTCTCACTAAAATGAAGCAGAACATCCTCTTCTTCTTCTTCCAGTGTAAGAAAATACCCAAATGATGCTTCCCTCGCGACTGTCAATATTTCTACTCGACCTATGTAATCTCTTAAAGCCACTTTGTTGTCCTCCTTGATTTTTATATCTATCGTAATTTGTTTACACCCTAAAGTTGTTACAACTGATATATTTTACTATAATACAGAGATAAAAGGAAATGGGGGAAAGCCCCACTCACTAATCAGGAGGTATATCTATGTCTAAAGAAAGTTCATTTGACATTGTCTCAAAAGTAGATATGGCAGAGGTTTCTAATGCTGTGCAAATCGCCATGAAGGAAATTCAAACACGCTATGACTTTAAAGGCAGCAAAAGTAATATTACGTTAGAAAAGGAAGAACTTGTTCTTTTGTCCGATGACGAATATAAATTGGAGCAGTTAAAAGATGTGCTTATCAGTAAAATGTTCAAGCGCAACATTCCGATTAAAAACTTGGACTACGGCAAGATTGAAGGAGCATCTGGGGGCACAGTCCGTCAGAGAGCTAAATTGGTACAAGGCATTGACAGAGACAATGCTAAAATCATTAACACCCTTATTAAGAACAGCGGATTGAAAATAAAAAGTCAGCAGCAAGACGACCAAATACGTGTAACAGCAAAAAGCCGCGATGATTTACAAAAGATTATTGCAGCGGTTAAAGAAGCAAAACTCACAATTGACGTGCAATTTGTAAACTACCGCTAAAAAACAGCCTGGCCAAATTTTTGGTCAGGTTTTTTACATCTCCTAAATTTTCCATGTTTATCCTTGTCTAAAAGGGAAAAATAGACAACAGACAAAGAAATGAAAAGGAGTTGTTTATTATGAGTTCAAACAGCCAACAGCAAAAGCAAACATTTCCACCACAGCATCAAAACCAGCAGCCAGGTATTCAAACTGAAATGAATCCATTACCAACAGAAGTTAGTTCTAACTACCAAGGCTCCGGTAAGCTTAAAGGAAAGACTGCGATTATAACCGGTGGTGATAGTGGAATTGGCCGTTCTGTCGCAATCTACTATGCGAAAGAAGGAGCTAATGTTGCAATAGTGTATTTAAATGAACATGATGATGCACAAAGAACAAAGGAATTAGTAGAAGCAGAAGGTGTCAAATGTATCACCCTAGCAGGTGATGTCGGTGAGGAAGATTTCTGCCAAAAGGTTGTTGTTGAAACAATTAATGCCTTCGGTTCTTTAAACATACTGGTTAATAATGCAGCAGAACAGCATCCACAGGACAGCCTGCTGGACATTACAGCAACACAATTGGAGAAAACATTTCGAACAAATATATTCTCCATGTTCTTCTTAACAAAAGCTGCATTGCCGCACTTAAAATCTGGCGACAGTATTATCAATACAACCTCCATCACTGCCTATAAAGGAAACGAAACATTGCTCGATTATTCATCAACAAAGGGTGCAATCACTTCCTTCACACGCTCCTTATCCCAATCACTTGCAACTCAGGGCATTCGGGTGAACGGTGTAGCACCAGGACCGATCTGGACTCCGCTGATTCCAGCTACATTCGACAGCGAAAAAGTTTCCCAATTTGGCGCCGATACACCGTTTGGACGAGCTGGTCAGCCAAATGAACTTGCTCCTGCCTATGTTTATCTGGCAAGCGAAGATTCCTCTTATGTCAGCGGTCAAATAATGCACGTCAATGGCGGTTTCGTCGTTAACGGGTAAACGAAGTTATTATGGTTGTTTAGTTTTTCATATTGTTTTTTCAGATAAAATGAAAGGATATTGATTTCCGTTAGGAGGTTCGCTTTCCACGGGGCGAGCACCGAGACGCTTCATCGCTTTGCGTCTGCAGAGTCTTGGCTGTCTCGCTAATACCGTAAGTGTTTCCCCCCTTACACTCTAATCAATATCCTTTAATAGATGAGAAAATTACTCTGTTCCTTTTTTTGGCCATGGGTTTAGTATCAGGTAGCTAAAGTGAATACTATTTCTATAAAAAGGGACCATTTGTTTAGACCACTAAAATTTACACTATCTTATATCCAACATATATTTTTTATTTTCCGTACATATATATCCACAACTAATTAACCCAAAGCAACCATTCAATTAGAATTTAATTACCCTCATCCGTTCATTAACCTTAACAATCAAAAGGTTTAAGGGAGAGGAAATAAAGAAACATATTCATAGATTTGTTCGAAGAAGCATCCGCTCGGCTCATGAAGGATAGTCTCATCGGAGCCCTCCACCTCTCAAAAATAAAAAACTACCGAAAAACTTAATGAATAGTTTTTCACTGTTTAGACACTATAACTAAATTTTTTCATTTTATTTATTTACTTTTACATATAATCATGTTATTGTTTTTTTAGTAATTCCTATTTAACCGATAGGATTTAAATGAACTTATACATAATTATAGGGGGAAACTATATTGGACATCTTTTTAACGATTGTTAATATTGTCGTTCTTTTAGTCTTGCTTGGTGTTTTATACTACATGCAGAAAAAACATGTATCCTTTTCAAAGCGTGTGTTTACCGGCTTAGGTCTTGGTGTATTATTTGGTATCGTTCTTCAGTTAATATACGAACCTACTTCAGAAGTAATTGTTCAGTCAAATGACTGGTTCAGTCTTATTGGTAGCGGATATGTTAAGCTTCTGCAAATGATTGTTATGCCGCTTGTATTCATTTCTATTATCTCTGCCTTCACTCGTTTGAAAAAGGCAAGCAATATTGGAAAAATCAGCGGTCTTGTTATCGGAACATTATTATTGACTACTGCAATCTCTGCAGGAATTGGGATTGCTGCTGCAGTCGGGTTTGACTTAAAAGCAATCGATATTACTTCAGGTGATGCTGAAACTCTTCGCGGACAGCAGCTTGAAGAAAGCTTGACACAAGTGGAAAGCACAACTATTCCACAAAAAATCCTTGAATTTTTACCAGCTAATCCATTTTCAGATTTAACTGGTGCTCGTCCTACTTCAACGATTGCTGTTGTAATCTTTGCAGCATTTGTAGGTGTAGCATTGCTTGGCATTAAACGTAAAAATCCAGAACAGGCAGCATTCTTCGAGAAAATCATCGAAGCTGTCTACACTATTATCATGCGTATCGTTACAATAGTATTGCGTTTGACTCCATACGGAATTCTTGCTTTAATGGCAAAAACAATGGCGGGCAGCAATCTTGATGCCATTGTAAAACTTGGAAAATTTGTAATTGCATCTTATGTTGCACTAATTGCTATGTTTATCGTTCACTTGATTATCCTTGCTGCATTAAAATTAAGTCCAGCAAAGTATGTAAAAAAGGTGCTTCCTGTACTTTCATTCGCATTTACTTCACGTACAAGCGCAGGAACACTGCCATTGAATATTGATGCACAAAAATCTAAGCTTGGCGTTTCTGAAGCGATCGCAAACTTCTCTGCTTCATTTGGTGTATCAATCGGTCAAAATGGCTGTGCAGGTATTTATCCTGCAATGGTAGCTGTTATGATTGCACCGACTGTTGGAATTGATCCGCTATCACCAGGGTTCATCACTTCATTGATCCTAGTTGTTATGCTTAGCTCATTTGGTGTTGCCGGTGTCGGCGGCGGAGCGACATTTGCTACATTGATCGTTCTGTCTACATTAAACATGCCTGTTGCTTTAGCTGGATTATTAATCTCTGTTGAACCGCTTATTGATATGGGTCGTACTGCATTGAATGTCAGCGGCTCAATGGTTTCCGGTGTTGTCGCAAGTAAAACACTTGGCGAGTTAGACACTGACACTTACAATAAAGATATTGATGTTAATACTCCTTCTAGCAGTACTGCTGTGTAAAGAGACTTTTAGCCAGACATTGAATATACAATGTCTGGTTTTTTTTGCCCTCTTTCCCCTTATAGGTTTTCAGCAATTTGGCTACACTGTTGAAAATAAATCGTATTTTAAGGGAGAGTGGGAAAATGATCGATTTAGCCTCCATCTACCATCGGACTGGTGATAATTTTTGCTATCTTTATAAAGAAGATATATTCCATATCCGCCTCCGGACAAAAAAGGATAATATTCAGGCTGTCACTTTGATTTATGGCGATCAGTATGACAGTATCGGCAATAGATGGCAGACCTCGTTTCTTGACATGCAAAAAACAGGCGCTGACCAGCTCCATGATTACTGGCAAGCTGCTGTTACAGATAAACAAAAACGGCTGCGCTACGGCTTTCTTATTAAACAAGACGGTGAACAGATTACCTATACAGAAAAGGGTTTCTTTCCTTTTCTTCCCGAAGATCCAGGCTATTACTTCTGTTTTCCTTACATACATAAAACAGAGCTGTTCACCCCGCCTGAATGGGTAAAAGATACAATCTGGTATCAAATATTTCCCGAACGGTTCAAAAATGGTGAACCTGAAAGAAATCCTATGGAAACTGCTGAATGGGGGCAAGAGGAACCAGGCTTGACAAATTATTTCGGCGGGGACCTACAAGGAATCATCGACTCATTAGATTATCTGCAAGATTTAGGAATTACAGGTATATACTTAACACCAATCTTCTACGCAAATTCCAATCATAAATATAATACAATCGACTACTTGCAGATTGATCCTCATTTCGGGGATGTCAGCATCTTAAAAGACCTTGTCAGCGAATGCCATAGGAGAGGCATTCGTGTAATGCTTGATGCTGTTTTTAATCATTGCGGCTATAAGTTTCCCCCATTCCAAGATGTGCTTGAAAACGGAGAAAGGTCTCCCTATAAGGATTGGTTTCATATCAGTCAATATCCTTTGAAAGACAGCTCCGGCTTTCATTACGAGACCTTCGGATTCTATGAGGATATGCCAAAGTTCAATACTGCTAATAAAGCGGTAAAAGATTATTTGTTCCATGTTGCTGAATACTGGATAAAGGAATGCGATATTGACGGCTGGCGGCTTGATGTCGCCAATGAAGTAGATCATGCCTTTTGGCGAGAATTCAGGAAACGTGTTAAAGCGATAAAGCCAGATTGTTTCATATTGGGCGAGGTTTGGCATGATTCAATGCCATGGCTAAGAGGAGAACAATTTGACTCCGTCATGAATTACCCTTTGCTGTCTAAATCCCTGCAGTTTTTTGCTTATGACATGATGTCTGCAAAAGGATTTGTCGAGGAAATGACTTCGATTGTCCAAGCATATCCAGACAATATCACCAATGTGCTCTTTAACATTATCGGCAGCCATGACACACCTCGAGTTATGCAGGAGTCAGGGAATAGGCCAGAAAGGGTAAAGCAGCTATTCACCTTCTTATTCACTTTTCCCGGCACACCATGTATTTATTATGGAGATGAAATCGGCCTCAATGGAGGTAGCGATCCTGGATGCAGGAAGTGCATGGAATGGGACAGTGAAAAACAAAACTTAGATTTGAAGGCTTATATAAAAAAACTAATTTCCATTCGAAAGTCTACTGCCTTACTTTCAGGAAACGCAAGTTTTTACTTTCTTCCTGCCCGTGATAATTGCATTGCCTATTGTCATAGGAAAGAAAACGAAATATTTATGACGGTACTCAATAACAGTCCAGACCAAGTAAGTTACCCGCTGCCTTTTTCACTTAAAGGTAAAAAATTATCGATGCCGCTGACTTGTCAGGAATATGCTGCAGAATCGGAGCATTTAAACGTAAATCTTGGTGCTTATGAAAATATTCTTCTCCATTTTTACATCTAACTGGATGACGGAAGTCCTTTCCTTTCATCCAGCTTCTTTAATATTGAAAAAAACCTCTTGTTTAACTTAAATGATAGTACTATCATTTACTATTATATGTATATCGAAGGGGGGATTTTATGGAACAGACATCAGGTACTAAATCTATTGCCATCCCATTGGCCATCTCCATTATAGCTATCTCCTTCTCTGCTATTTTTGTTAAATGGTCGGATGCTCCAGCAACTATACTGAGCATGTATCGCATGTGGCTTGCAGGAATTCTCATGCTTCCCATGGTCTATATAAACAAAAAAGAATTCAAGAAACTTTCAAAAAAAGACTGGTGGTTCCTTCTGTTCTCGGGAGCCTTTCTTGCACTCCATTTTGCGCTGTGGTTCGGTTCCTTGAAGCTTACAACAGTAGCAAGTTCTACAATAATTCTTGCGCTTCAGCCGCTTGTATCATTGGTGGGAGGCTTTCTCCTTTACCGGGAGAGGACAACATCAAGTGCAATTATGACAATGGGTATTGCCATAATCGGCGCAATGATGATTGGCTGGGGTGATATCGGCTTAAGTAAGGCAAGTCTGCTTGGCGATCTGCTTTCTTTCTTAAGTGTGATAGCTGTAGTCGGCTATTTACTGATTGGCCAGTCCATTGTGAAAAAGGTGTCTCATTGGGTTTATACTTCCACCGTATTTTTAATCGCGGCATTACTGCTGACTATTTTTAATGTATCCTCAGGTGAAGCATTTACAGGCTACCCGCCTAAGGAGTGGGGCATTTTCTTGCTGCTTGCAATTGTCCCTTCACTTAGTCATGTTATTAACAACTGGCTGTTAAACTATGTAAATGCAACTACCATTTCAATGAGTATTTTAGGTGAACCTGTAGGGGCAACAATCCTTGCTGTTATTCTCTTAGAGGAAAGACTTTCAGGATCGCAAATTGCCGGCGGACTCTTAGTACTGGCAGGTGTATTTTACTTCCTTCTGCAACAGCAGAAACCGAAGCCAATTCCGCACGAAAAGACAGTATAGTAGAGATTTTTAATAAAAAAAAAACTGGAGTCTCTCCAGTTTTTTTCATGCTCGGACTAGTTCAAATTCAAGGTCCGCTTTCTCCGCTCCATTCACAATCACCGATATGCGGTGAACACCAGGATAATGCTTTCTTGTCGTTAAATCTCTAAAGGAGTGGTTCTTCAAAAATCCTTTCTTCATGCTGCCTCTACATTCCATCTCAGAAAGATGAAAAACCTTCTTGCTTCGTGTCCCATTTGCTTTTACATAATCTACCGCATACTCCACTCTTACTTTATGAGGTGTTTCCATTTCAGATATTAAGGTGAAGGAGAAAGCAAGACTCTCACCGA
>JAPSHL010000038.1 GCA_031179905.1 Bacillus sp. (in: firmicutes)
CTGATTTCGTTTGCTACAACCGAGAAGCCCTTACCAGAGTCTCCCGCCCTGGCAGCCTCAATCGCAGCATTTAGTCCTAAAAGATTGCTCTGATCTGATATTCCTTTAACAACGGTTGATATGTTTCCAATTTCTGCAGCACTGCTGCTAACTTGATTTATTTGAGAGGAAACTTCTGTTACTTGTTCAGAAAGCTGTGAAACAGAATTACTGATTTCCTCAATAGAAGCTGCTGTCTCTTCAACAATAGCAGAAAAACTTTCAGCCATTTCGTACAGCTGATTTGCTTTCTCTAAACTTGTCCCTAAGCCAACGCCACCTATTACTCTTCCGTTTTCGTCATGCAATGGGATTGCTCTAGCAACCAACGGAAATCCGAATAGTTCTTTCGGTACCATCGCTGATTTGGCTACATTACCTCTTACTGCATCGGTAATGATATCACCTTCGGCTAATGGGTCTCCAGGTGTTACATTTAAAGAAAAACTCTTGCCTGGCACATTCATTAGTAATTTTTCCGTATCATAAATTCCTATTGTGATATCATCTTGGACTAAATCATTTAAGTAAGGAGCTATTTTAATAAAAGCATCCAACAATTCAGAATTTGTGGCTTTATTCTCTTCTTTTACATTTTTCATTTCTCCACCTCTTTCTCAAATTAATACGGGAATGACCTTTGCCCATAATTTACGGAAATCCATTTTAGTGTCGTAAATTCTTCTAAACTCCACTCACCATTTAAGCGGCCAAGTCCTGATTGTTTTTCACCGCCAAAAGCTACAATTGGTTCATCGTTAATAGTTACGTCATTTACATGGATCATTCCAGTATGAATTTTTTTAGAAATTTCTACTCCTCTTTCCACATTAGCTGTATGAATAGCACCACTTAATCCAAAAGGTGTATTATTGGCAATAGCAATTGCTTCTTCATCCGTACTGAAAGGTATCACACAAACTAGTGGGCCGAATAATTCTTCCTGTGTTAGTCTAGATTCTGGATCCTTTATTTCAAGAATAGTAGGCTCTACCAATCTTCCTTTAATATTTCCTTTTAACAATGGATTAGCGCCCTCTTGTATCGCAGTTTCGATAATATCCGCTAATACTTGTGCCTGCCTGTCATTGATTACAGGTCCAATTACTGTTTCAGGGTCTCTAGGATCTCCTGTTTTTAAGGAAGCTGCCTTTTGAACATATTTTTCCATAAATGTTGAATAAATAGAATCATGGACAAGAATACGATTTGCAGACATGCAAATTTGTCCTTGATGAGTAAAACGACTAAAAGTAGCTGCATTTACAGCATAATCTATGTCAGCATCTTCCATTACTATAAAGGCACTATTACCGCCAAGTTCAAGTAAAGGCTTTTTGAAATTTTTCACAGCTAGTTGACCAATATAGCTTCCGACCTTAGTAGACCCCGTAAATGAGATAATTCGCGGAATTGGATGTTCTACAAATGTATCTCCAATCTCATTAATATCTGTCACAACAACATTTAATAATCCTTTCGGAACTCCTGCCTCTTCAAAGATTTTGCCAATAAGTGTCCCACCTGTTACTGGTGAATGCTCATGAGGCTTCAAGACAACACCGTTACCCGCTCCTAAAGCTGGTGCTACTGACTTCACTGATAAAAAGAACGGAAAATTAAATGGACTTATAACCCCTACAACGCCTGCTGGGATTCTATATACTCTGTTTTCTTTATGATCCTCTACAGAGGGCAAAATTTTCCCTTCCATTCGTAATGGGAAAGTTGCCGCTTCCTTTATCATGTTTTTAACTAATCCAATTTCAAAGGCTGCTTTAAGTCTTGTGCCGCCGAGCTCATCAATAATTAGGTCGGTTATTTCTTCTTCATGTGCTTCTATGTACGATACTGCTTTTTCTAAGATGTCACGCTTTTTATATGGATTTACTTTATCCCATTCTTCCTTTGCCTTCTCTGCCGCACGGTAGGCAAGATCCACATCAGATTTGTCTGCGATAATAAAGCTTGTTAAAATCTCATCATTATAAGGATTAATGTTTTCCATTGTTTTGCCACTATTACCATCTCGCCACACTCCATTAATAAACTGCTTTCCTAATAATTCAAAACTTAACATATTAATATCCTCCTTTTAATGTGTAAAAGATATACTTGCAGCATTCACATTAGTAAATTATAGTAACAGCAACTTCTGCTGCCTTCCCAGAATTAAAGCACTGTGTGTTAATAATTTATCTTTCGATAAGTTAACAATAGCAAGCAGATAGTGCATAAAAAAAATTGATACCATCAAATCGTAAAGGTTTCCCAATAAATTGTTGTTAGTAAATTTATCCTCATCAATTTATTGTAAAGCAACTTTTGCTAACCATATTTACCAAAATTACTAAACAACAACAGTGTTGGTATATTATTCTTTAATAATTATTTCGTCATAATTTAGTCGGTTTAAATAGTTCTAAATACCTAATCGATAATGGTAATCATACCACTTAACAAAGTTAATGAGTCTATTTTCCAGCATAAAAAAGCCGATTGAGTAAAAAATCAATCGGCTAAAACAAATATTTTAAGTATTCACTGTTTTTCATACTTGCATTGCATACAGTTTTTTCATTGCAAAACTTGCTGCCGGCTGTGCAATTAAAACTTCAACCCAAAATGCGATAAAAATGTTTCTTGGCTATTCATATAAGAATGTTCGAATCGGCTCTATACTGATTTCCCCCATACCAATCCAGGATCCGATAACCGTCAGCAACATAGACAGAATTGTTACGCTGAATATATTGTAAATAAAACACTTGCATTAAAACCGTTGTAGGTTCAATAAACTTTTGTACTAATTTATTCACTATTGGGTTTGCGACAAGTGTAACTAACAGAATCACATAAATCCAGACAAACGGGATTACTCGTAATGTTTCAACATATATTTCTTTACTTAATCCAAATCGAAAGCCCATGATAAGAGGTGGAATAATGTTGACTGAAAGAATTGAAATAATACCTAGAAACAATAGGGATTCTTTGCCTTTCCTCGGTAATCTTGTTTCTTCGTGCATATGATATCATCTCCATTTTAATATTTCAGATGGTAGACGTATCGCGAGACATATATTTTTGGCCATAAATGACCAATATCTCTACACACTGACTTAAATATTTTGTCATTGTATTTTTAAATTACTCAAGAATTGTTTCTTATTAGGCGAGATTTAACTTCCTCAAAGCGTCAGCCAGTCTTTTTATGCCAACCGGAATTTCTTGATCGCTGACCTTTCCATATGTCAGACGCATATAACCTGAATTCGTGCCAAGAATAGAGCCGGGTGTGAATATGACACCTTCCTCTATCGCCTGTTCTAATAAACGGATTTCGTCGATACCGCTTGTTAATCTGCACCATAAGTGAATACCGCCATGAGGAAAATAGTAATCAACTTGCTCTCCTAGAAATTCTGTAATGCTATTTATCATAATATCTCTTTTTTGCTCTAATTTGCTTTTCAAAGCCTCAATATGCTCTGTAAAGTACTCTGAACGGAGAAATTCAGTGCCAATCCACTGGGAGAAAACGGAGTGCCCAAAATCAAACTGCTGTTTTGCATCTGCAAGCCTTTCAATAACTGGTGCAGGTCCGATAACCCACCCAATTCGGAAACCCGAAGCAGCAATTTTAGTTAAGGAACTTATGTACAGTACATTACCATTTTCATCTAATGACTTTAATGTAGTTGTATCCTCCTCCGTATAGTTGAGCAGACTGTAAGGATCATCCTCAACAATCGGAATTCCGTACTCTGAGGACAGGTCTAATATTCTATTACGTTTTGCTGCAGGCAGTAGCGTTCCTGTAGGATTTTGAAAGATAGGGTTCATAAATATCATCTTTATTTGGTGCTTTTTATGCAAATCTATAAGTTCCTCCGGATTAATGCCGTTTTTTCCAATATCCAAATGAAAAACCTTTAGTCCTGCTGACTTGAAAATTGGCAAACTGTAATGATAAGACGGATTTTCAATGACAACAGCATCTCCTGGTTTCAAGAGGCATTCAATGATGAGATGAATAGCTTGCTGGGCTCCTGAAGTTACTAGAATTGAATCAGGATTGGTCTCTATCCCCTTATCACGTTTAACATGATCTCTAATAGTTTCCCTAAGCTCCATATTACCTTGAGGATGATCGTAGCCTAAGTGGCCTGTAAAGCTTTTTGAATTCATTATCTTTCTGACATAATCCTCAGGCATGAGTTCATTAGACAGTTCACCGCTTGCAAAATTCACCAGATTGGCCTCTTCTGAAATATGCCTGATACGTTGGGCTACAGGCATATTAGCCTGAAAGGAACCTCTTTCAATATATTTATTCCAGCTTGGAATCCGCCTTTTTGTAAGCCCCCATATATCCTTGCTGACAATCGTCCCACTCCCTCTTTTTCGTTCGACAAGGCCATTTGCTTCCAACTCCGAGTAAGCAGAAACAATTGTGCTTCTGTTTACCTTATAAGCTTCTGCCAGCTTGCGTTCAGATGGCAATGGTTTATCAATTGGAAAAAGACCATTCTGTATTCCCTTTTCTATATGCTCTGCAATTTGTTTATACACAGCTTTCCCTTTGATTTTATCTGGTTTCCAATCCATTTTTTTGAATCTCCAATAATAATTATTTTTTTACTTTATTTTAATATATTTTTCAATTGTATGACCTACTTGATTCAGTATCGTTTTATGTTCCCGAACTTATTTTATTATTCCCTTATTTATCATGTTATTTTTCAAGCATATTATAGAGCTCTCAAAGAAATATAAGAAGAACCTAATAATTCCATTATACAGTTACATAAAAGCAAAAAAACTTTAGGTAAAGTGCAGATTCTCACAAAATGCGAGGTTTTCTGCTCCCTACCTAAAGAGTACTTTATTTATCAATAAGGATCGGAATCATGACCTTTCTCTACAGCTTTCTCTGGTGCTTTGTCACTTTCCTCGTTTCCTAATGGATGGCTGCTCTGCTGATTTTCCTTGGCTGCATTGGCCAATCCTTCTCGCAAACGGCGGCCGTATTCCTCGTCTGCCTCTTTTGCAAGTGCTATCATTGCAGCTTGAATTCTTTGATCACATTGAGACAGATCTCCGACAAGATTGGAGATTAGTTCATCCTTCTCCCATTGTTCGAATTCTCTATAAGTCTGACCCGCTTGTTTCGTGTTATCGTTGCGGTCAATCGATTCGCGGACAAGATTGCCTTCAGCTCTTGGACTGTAATCCTTGCCAGAAGGCTCTGCCTCTTTTAAGCCGCCAAGAATAGATGGTTCATAGTTAATATGCTTGTCCTTCCGGTCTACATGATATTGCATTTGGCCGCCGCTTTGATTAGTAGCGACCCTCTTCTTTGGTGCATTGATTGGTAATTGAAGATAGTTTGCTCCTACTCTGTGACGCTGTGTATCAGAATAAGAGAAAGTCCGTCCTTGCAACATTTTATCATCTGAGAACTCCAAGCCATCCACAAGGACACCTGTTCCAAATGCAACCTGTTCTACTTCTGTAAAATAGTCCTCCGGATTTTTGTTGAGAACCATCTTTCCTACTGGAATCCAAGGGAACTGGTCTTTTGGCCACAGCTTAGTATCATCTAGAGGGTCGAAGTCCAGTTCAGGATGGTCGTCATCGCTCATAAATTGAACAAACAGCTCCCATTCTGGATAGTCACCCTGTTCAATGGCATTGTATAAATCTTGAGTTGCATGATTGAAATTAGTGGATTGGATCTCGTTAGCTTCCTTTTGAGTCAAATTCTTTATCCCTTGCTTCGGTTCCCAATGATATTTCACCAACACGGATTCTCCTTGGCTGTTTACCCATTTGTATGTATTGACGCCTGACCCCTGCATCATACGATAGTTAGCGGGAATACCCCATGGAGAATAAACAAATGTTACCATATGGAATGTTTCCGGTGAACTTGCACAAAAATCGAAGAACCTTTCTGGACTTTGGATATTAGTGACTGGATCTGGCTTAAAAGCATGTATCATATCAGGGAACTTCATCGCATCACGAATAAAGAATATCTTCAAATTGTTTCCGACTAGATCCCAGTTTCCATCCTCCGTATAGAATTTCACTGCAAATCCTCTTGGATCACGAAGAGTTTCAGGAGAGTGCCCTCCATGGATAACAGAAGAAAAACGGACAAATACTGGTGTACGCTTGCCTTTTTCTTGAAAAAGCTTAGCACGAGTATATTTAGAAACAGGCTCATCTCCAGCTGTTCCGTATGTCTCAAAGTAACCATGAGCTCCTGCACCACGGGCATGCACAACTCGCTCTGGAACTCGCTCCCTGTCAAAATGACTAATTTTTTCTATGAAATTATAATTTTCTAACGTTGCGGGACCTCTATTACCCACAGTCCGAATATTCTGGTTATTCGTCACAGGATGTCCCTGTCTATTCGTTAACGTATCTTCTTTTTCATGTTTATTATTCTTAGACTGTTCGTTACTCAATCTTATTCATCCCTTTCTTTTTTTATTTGGACAACAATGTCAAACTTTGTACTATGAAACTAGTACCCTGTTTTCATTAAAATAATCCTTATATAAGAATGAATATAAAAAAGCGCAAGGTTATTTGCCTTGCGCATTCATAATCTAACTATTATCTTTCACATGCATAATTATCTTTATCTCTATCCATTTTTGGCTGATATGCTGAATGGGTTGAAGGAACACCGCTTGGATATACTGCTCTCAATTCTGTACAGTTTGCAAAGTATTCCGATTCACTGCTTGAAGATGCTGTAGTTGCCGTTGTTTGTTCTTCAGAAGAAGATTGACCAGTATTAGCTGCAGCAGATGAATCAGTACCTTCTAGGTCACTTTGCAGATCACTTATATTATTTTTAAGTGTTTTAATTTCTTTTTCTAAATTAGCAACTTTTTCTTCCAGTTTCTTTTTATCCTTTTCAAGAGATTCTATTTGCTCATTTAAATCCTTTTCGTTTGATAAACCATCCTCTACTTTCGTGCTTAATTGATTATTTTCATCAATCAATTCCTTGTTTTTTGCAGTTAATTCTTTACTCGTAGATTCTAGTTTTGTGAGACTAGTACTCAGCTGTTTTACTTCTGCTTTCAAATTAGTATTAGCTTCTAACGATTCATTTAATTTTTGAGTATCTCCAGTATCTATAAATGAAATGCCTATAGAAAATAATATGATTCCTACAATTAAAGGAATTAGAAAAAGAAATTTTGATATTCTCTTATGTCTATTTTTTACCTTTCTAATAAAGTGATAAATCAAATAAAAAATCGCAAAAACAATTAGTAAAAATCCGATAAAAACTAATGATACCAAAATAAACACCCCAATAAAGTTAATTTTACATCAGCTACATGGTTTTCTTTATCTACCTTCTAGTAGGCTGCATTTTATTTATCGGCAATACTTGCTATTATCATAGTAGAATTTTACAGTTATAGAGAATTTTTATAAAAAGTTTTCATTTTCCCCATAACATACTTTTGTAACCACCCTTTTGCTATGAACTGGAAAAACAATTTAGTATAATTGTTTTATTATGTTATAAGGAGACGTGCTTTTGAAGAAACTCATCCAGAATAAATACATATGGATTTTTATCACATACTTGTTGATCATGACGATTCTACCAGTAGGGATTAAATTACTTTTCTATTTGGTTGGAGTAGGAACTACGAAGGATGTACCTATTGGAGAATATCAACTCAACAGTCCAATGCTTAGCGTATTTCTTAATCTTCTCATTCTAATTTTAATATTAGGATTTATTGTCTTACTCTATTTAAAGA
The DNA here is from genome assembly GCA_031179905.1 of Bacillus sp. (in: firmicutes). Taxonomy (GTDB): domain Bacteria; phylum Bacillota; class Bacilli; order Bacillales; family Cytobacillaceae; genus Niallia. The sequence continues at coordinate 7,848 of JAPSHL010000038.1, forward strand.
CTTCTTTATTCGAATGGAAAAAGCCAATTGTAAAAGGTAAAGACCTCTTATATGCAATTTATGTTTTTTTCGGAGGAAAAATAGCAACTGCGATGGTTGTTGTCATTATCGCTTTATTGTTCAGCTTGAATATGGAGGAAGCACCGCAAAACCAGCAAGCAGTAGAGCAATTAATTCGCACTAGCTTCATTACAGTTATCCAAGTAACAATTCTTGCACCAATTATTGAAGAATTTTTCTTCCGCAAAATTATCATTGGGCATATTTTCACCAAACATAAATATTTGGGACTATTGTTCAGCTCCATATTATTTGGAGGTATGCATATGCTTGCTGGTTTCTCTTTGCCTGGGATGATACTTTACACGGGTTTAGGGTTTTTCTTAGGGTTAGTTTACATAAAGACTAATCGACTAGAAACTTCTATAATAGCTCATGGTTTTAATAACTTAATATCCTACTTATTAGTACTTATTGTTCGGTAGTACTAATAAACACACAAAAAACCCCAATTGGTTAACTTGATACACAATTGGGGTTTTCCACTATCTGTCATAGGCAAACCTGGCCAGAAACTGTTTTGTTCGCTCCTCTTTTGTTTGTTCAAAAACTTCCTTCGGAGTACCTTGTTCAACAATGACACCATCTTCCATAAAGATGATTCTGTCGGCTATGTCATAGGCAAAGCTCATTTCATGTGTCACAATGACCATTGTGACGCCACTTTCAGCAACCTTCTTTATGACATCTAGTGTTTCCCCCACTAATTCTGGATCGAGGGCGGAGGTTGGTTCATCGAAGAGAATGACCTCTGGATTCAATGCAAGTGCCCTGGCAATACCGACACGTTGCTGCTGTCCGCCCGAAAGCTGGTGCGGGTAGGAATCTTCCTTATCCTTTAACCCTACCTTTTCTAGCAGCTCCAATCCAATCTGATAGGCTTTATTCTTTGATACCTTCCTGGCAATCACTAATCCTTCCATAATATTTTTTACAGCCGTCTTATGTAGGAATAAGTCATATTGCTGGAATACCATCGCTGTCTTTCTTCTGAGCTCTAATATATCTTTAGAACTTGCCTTTTTAAAATAAACCTTTTTGTCACTTATTGTCAGCTCGCCGTCATCAGCTTTTTCCAAAAAATTCAGGCATCTTAAAAATGTAGTTTTTCCTGAACCGCTTGGCCCTAGAATAACGACAACCTCGCCTTTTTTAATCTGCAGGTCAATACCTTTAAGTATTTCATTTTTCCCAAACTTTTTGGAGATATTTTTAATTTCTATCATGCGAAACTTCTCCTTTTGCTGCGGCTGAAATAACGTTCATAGCCGGATGATAATCCTTCCAATGCGGCACAAACAGGCCAGTATATTAAGGATGCTGCCACATAAGCTTCAAGGAAGCGATAGTTGACGTTTGCCTCTATAAGCGCCCCGTTTAATATATCAACAACTGAAACCATTGATACTAAAGAGGATGCCTTGATTAAGGAAATCAACGTACTGTTTATCATAGGAAAAGCTATTGGGAATACTTGCGGTATGACTACTCTACTTATTACTTGTGCTCTTGAAAGTCCGATTGAATAGGCTGCGTCAAACTGACCTTTTGGGATGGAAGACAATGCTCCTCTAAAGATTTCGGATAAACCGCTTGTTGCGTATAATGTCAAAGCAAAGATTGCCACCCATCTTCTGTCAATATTTTTGAAGCTTATGTCCCATGACCAGGACTTAGCCATCTGATCTAACATGTCGGAACTGATAATATACGTCACTAGTAATATTAGGATTACAGGAATCGCCTTAAAGATGGTCACAAACCATTTAAAGAAAGTGGAAAGGACCGGTATTTTATAAAACCGTACAAGTGCAATGACAAGGCCAATTACTGATCCTAAAATTAAGGGCAAAAATCCTAGCAGCAACGTTGTTGGTAAATATTGCAGTGCAGCTGCCAGTGCTTTAAACATAAACGGGAAATCAAAATCCATATAACTCCCTCCTTTCTTACTTAGTAAAATCTCCTCCCAAAACTTCATTAGAAATCTCAGAAAGTTTACCTTCATCAATTAACTCTTGCAACGCACCATCTATATCTTCTTGAAGCTTTGTATCATCCTTGCCGTAAAGATAATATGTTTTGGATACATATGCAGGCTCTCCCGATGTTTCCAGATCTGCTTTAAATTGCTCATTTAATTTGTTTACATCAAACTTAGTCAGCAAGGTTGCGTCAATTGTTCCAGTTTGTAAATCCTTAACAAGCACCTCATTAGCACCGCTGCCATATACAATATCTATTTTGTTGTCATGCTCTTTATTGTACTGTTCGAGTATATACGCGTGGTTGCTGCCTGTTGAAGTATAGACTTTCTTACCTGCCAAATCATCTAGCGTATTAAAGTTGCTTCCTGAATTAGCATCTACTACGATATAGCTTGTATAATCCGTGTAACCTACTTTTCCATATAAGTATTTTGCTTGTCTTTCCTCATTCACTTCGTACTGATGTGCAGCCAAATCAACTTTATTTGCTTCAAGTGCAGGCAGGATATTTTTAAATTCAAACGACTCATATTTAAAGTTGTACTGCGGCAGTTTTTCGTCAACAGCATCGAGCACTGCTTTTTCATATCCTGTCAGCTTGCCGTTTTCATCCAGGTATACAAATGGCTGATAGGCATTGCCTGTTCCAACAATTATTTCTTTCGCATCGGAATCATTGTTGCCGGCACTGGCGCTCTCCGTATCCCCATTTCCGCATCCTGCAAGGACCAATCCTAATGCGGCAGTAATGCCAGCTATCTTCCATGCTTTAAATTTCGGCAGCATTCTCATGACTTTTCCCACTTTCATTTATATTTAATTAACTTTATTTTTTCCATTTGCCAGCAGCAGCTGCTTTTTGTCATTAGACAGAAAAGGTGTCCTGATACTTTTTTTGCTTCGCTTCGGTAAGCGGTATTTCTTCTCTAGAACACCAAATAACTGTTCTAAACCGATGCTCAATATAACAAAGATAACTGCTGCAATGAAATAACCTTCCATAACTCGATAATATAAAGCTCCTAGAGTCTGTACCTTACCCATAACGTCTAATATTCCTAAAGAGAAGGCAAGGGAAGTATCCTGTAACAGATTGATGATAGATGCCCCGAGACTTGGCATCGCAATCTTACTTGCCTGAGGTATCAGAACTCTTCGGTATGTCTGCCATTTCGTCAATCCTATTGAGGCAGCTGCTTCATATTGTGATGCGGGAACATTTAATATAGCGGATCGGAAAATCTCAGAAAAGAAAGCAGCTGTATTCAATCCGTATGTTATATAGATGAAATAGATTTTATCCCATTGAGACAGATCAATCCCCATGGACCCAAGCAAGCTTGGAAGGCCATAAAAAACGATAAACATTTGAACTAATATCGGTGTTCCTCTTACAAAGGAAACATATACAATAGATATCTGATTGAGTACAGGCACCTTTTCTATTCGCAGGTAAGCAATCGTTAAGCCTAGAGCTGCTCCAATCAGTGTCGCAAACAATACAATCAATAATGTTGTAGGAAGGGCACTCAACACTTTAGGGAAAAGGGAAACTACATATTCCCATTTAAAAAATTCTCCCATGGGTTGCCTCCTTTCTTGTTATACAGAAGTCTTTTCTGCTTTGGTGTCCGCAAAGGGCGGAGTTCTGAGAATACTCTTATCGAAACGCTCTGGTATCAGTACCTTATACATCAGCACACCAATGTCCCCATCGTTTTCATGCTGAAAATATTCCTTGTAACCTTTCCGTCTATACATTTCCAAAAGCCAAGGATGCTTTTTACCAGAAGTTCCAAGGGTAAAAGCCGGGGCTTTAAATGTGTCTCGCAGCAAGGTGTTTTCCACATATTCCAACAATTTATTTCCTATTCCTTGTCCGCTCAAGTCCGGCGCTGTCGCAAACCACCAAACAAATGGATAGCCAGAAACAGGATTAGTGCTTTCCCATGGAAAGCGAATTGTAATAGTCGAGATAAGTCTGCCGTCCCGTTCCAAAACAACAGCAGTGGAATTAACGATATTTTCCGTTACCATTTCAAGCGTAGCTCTTGTGGAAGGCCAGTTGATGCCTAGTTCTCCAACCGACTTGAATGCACTGGACAATAATTCTAGAAATGCTGGGGCGTCTTCTTTTGTTGCGATTCGAAAGATATCTTCACTCATACAAATTCTCCATTCTGTATATTTTTTTATTAAAGATATTGATATTTTTTTCTAGTTATTGAAAGTCAAGTTGCATATACCAACCTTTTAAGCTATCCGCTCCTTCCGTGCTTTTTATATCCATGTAATCTTATTGGATATGTATACTATAATATTTTTTTCGCTCTTTGACTAATTAGTATTAATAAAGCAACAATTCAATAAAACTAATAATCAATTAAATACCATATGAATACTTGGTTTATATGCTATTAGGAACTGGATATTTCGGATCACTCCAAATAAAATCAGGCATTTTCTTGCGTAAAACTGGCAGAATATCTTCAGAAAACCGTTGGATTTGCTCTTTTTGTTCTGTTTCGCTAAGCCCATCTACACTTAACCCTTGCACTTGATGGCCAAAAGCTTCGTGGTAAAGCAGTATCTTATCAATGATAGATTCTACTGATCCGACTAAAGACGGGCCATTCTCAATATAATCCTCTAAATCATTAAAAGGTGAATTATTGTGCTTGGAAGCATCTATATTCATGAAAGCATCATAATAGGGGCGATATTTTTTTATTGCCTCTTCCTTTGTGTTGGCAATATATAAACTGCCTGCTCCAGAGCCGATGACTGCCTTCTTAGGATCATGGCCGTAAAACTCTAATCTCTTCTTATAATGATCAGTCAGCTGCTTATATTTCTTCAGAGGATGAAAAACGTTAGAAGAGAAGATTGGATCCCCATTTTTAGCCGCTAATTCAGTAGAAGCTGTACTGGATGCGCTGCCATGCCATATTGGTATTTTATTCTGGTATGGTCTCGGCTCAATTGTGACGTCCCGTAACGGTGCGCGGTACTTGCCGCTCCAATTGACAGATTTCTCTGACCATAGCCTTTTTAATAGATCATATCTTTCTGACAGAGAATCCCACTGTTCTTCCTCTGTTATCCCAAACAAGGGGTAATGCCGAGGGTCATTACCTTTTCCAATAATCAAATCAAGTCGCCCTTTTGATAATTGATCCAATGTGGCAAAATCCTCTGCAACTCGGACAGGGTCCAGCACACTTAAAACAGTTACAGTAGTCAACAGCCGGATTTTTTTTGTTTTTGCAGCAATGGTCGACAGTACAACCGCCGGAGAAGAGGAAAGGAATGGAGGACCATGCCTTTCCCCCACTCCAAAGCCATCAAATCCTTGCTCTTCTGCCAAAACAGCTTGATTTATAACATTTTCTAGTTTCTGATGAGTAGTAAATGTTTCACTGCTGACAGGATTCACATTGTTGCTGATTAGTGAAAATAATATAAATTTCATGGCGCTCCCCCATTTTTTTTATAATTTTCCCGTGAATTACTTATTGATGAAAACACCGTTGAACTGCGGAAAGCCTTGAGAATCAAATGTTAAGCCATTGACATCATTAGATGTTGCCACAGTATACGGGAATACATAGATAGGAATAAAATATCCTTGCCCAATCAACTTTTGCTGTACCTTTTTGTATAAATCTGCTCTTTTTTCTGTATCTGACTCCAACTCGCCTTCTTCCAGCCATTGATCAATTTCATTGTCATGAAGTCGAGCGAGACTTGACCCGCCATTTTCAGGCAGATTGTCAGAATGGAAGAATAGACGAAGCACATCAGGATCTCCAGCTACCCTGCTGTTTCCAATTACATCGTAATCCTTGCCATTTTTAGTGATATTATAATAGTCTGCTGATGTAGTGATCTCAAGCTTTACTCCGATTTCCTTTAATTGCTGCTGAATGATTGTAGCAATATCATGGCGCTTCTCCCTATTAACATTGCTGTCTATTAAACGAAGTACCAGCTCTTTGCCGTTCTTTTCTCGTATTCCTTCACTGTTTTTCGTCCAGCCGAGGCTCTCTAACCGTTTATTAGCATTTTCCAAATCAATTTTAGCCGTATTTTCAAGAGACTGATCATATCCAAGGATTGATGGCGTGATGACAGACCATGCACGCTTATATGTGCCTAGATAAAGAGTGTTGACGATATTGTCTACATCTATCGTTTCTTGCAATGCTAACCTTGCATCTAATTCATTCCAAGGCTCATTTTCCGGGTTTATAAACAAGCCATATGGCATCCCTGCTGTTTGTGTTTCATAAATTTTCAAATTTCCGTTAGCTTTAATTGACTTTAGATCTTGCGGTGGCACTGTTTCAACAGCATTTAATTGATTGCTTTGAACACTGCCGATCCTCGTTGCCTCTTCAGGAATGATTTTGTACGTAATCTTATTTAAATAGGCTTTTCCTTCATGGTCAGCAAATGGAGCTTTCCAATTATAATCATCGTATCTTTCTAATACAATTTCATTGTTTTCATCAAGTTTCACAAACTTAAACGGACCAGAACCAACCGGATTTGTCGCAAGAGACAAACCATACTTTTCAGCTGCTTCTTTTGAAACAATCGCCAATTTAGGCTGGCTTAAATTACTCAAGAAGGTTGCAGCAGGTTCTGAAAAATGAATGGAAACGGTGTATTCGTCTATCACTTCGGATGACTTATAATTTTCGATTAGAGCATATGCACTGGCAGCCTTCGTTTCAGGATTTACGATGCGGTCGAAGTTATATTTAACTACTTCTGCATTGAATTTGCTGCCATCATGAAATATAACATCATCTCTTAGTTTAAAAGTAAAAGTCTTTTGGTCGTCCGTCACTTCCCAGCTTGTTGCAAGCCATGGTTCAATTCTGTTATCTTCTGTTTGATAAACAAGTTTTTCATATATACTATTGTTCACCCTTGTCGATACTGCCATCCCGCTCGTATGAGGATCGAGACTGTCCGGTGCTGTGGCCAATCCATAGACCAGTTCGCCTCCTTCTTGAGGCTTAGCACCTTCATTTGCAGAAGTATTTTCATTTGATTTACCACAAGCAGTCAGCACTAGTAAAACTGCCAATAAATAATATAAAACAGGCTTTCGCAGTCCATTTAATAGCAACATCTTTTTCTCCCCCTAAATTTCTCTCTTAACCACTTTAAGTAATCAACAAAGGATAATGGCAAGCTGTAAATCTATTTTGCTGTATTTCCTTTAATGCGGGCTCTTCCTCGCCACATTTTTCTGTTGCAAACGGACATCTCGTACGGAATCGGCAACCTGACGGCGGATTTGCCGGCGATGGGATTTCTCCTTTTGCTTGAAACTTTTGCTTCGTCTTACCATCTGGAATAGAGTCAATCAGTACCCTAGTATAAGGGTGGGCTGGATTTTCAAATATCGCCTCGCTTGGAGCAATTTCCACAAGTTTTCCTAAATACATAACACCAATTCTGTCAGAAACATGCTGAACAACACCTAAATCATGGCCAATAAATAAATATGTCAAGCCCATTTTTTTCTGAAGATCTTGCATTAAATTAATAATTTGAGCCTGTACAGAAACATCTAACGCAGAAACTGCTTCATCTGCGAGAATAAAGGATGGATTTAATGCAATCGCTCTAGCAATACCGATTCTTTGCCTTTGTCCGCCGGAAAATTCATGTGGATATCTTGTAATCCATTCACGCTTTAATCCGACCTTTTCCAATAGCTCTTCTACCGTTTCTTGTATTTCCTGTTTGGAAAGTTTTAAATGCCACTTTAATGGCTCAGCAATAATTTCTCCTATTTTAAGACGAGAATTAACAGAGCTGTAGGGGTCTTGAAAAATCATTTGCATTTCTTTCCGATATTTGCCCATTTTCCTGCTGTTAAGTCCGGATAATGGACTGCCATTATAAAGCACTTCACCACCAGACAGTTTTTCTAGCTGGAGAATTGCCCGACCTAACGTCGACTTGCCGCTCCCAGATTCTCCAACCAACCCAAACGTTTCTCCTCTTATAATGGAGAATGACACATCGTCCACAGCCTTGACTTGTTTTTTTGCGAATTTTAATCCACTTCCAATTGGATAGTGCTTGCTAATATGCTGAATATCCAACAAAATTTCCTTGTTATGTTTAAAGTTTTCAATAATTTCTTCTTCCTGCTTTTCTTCTTGCAGCTGCTGACTTAAGCGCCAATCCGGTCTTGTTACTAGGTCCTCTGCATAATAACAAGCAGAATAACGGTCATTTATTTTCTCAAGTTTCGGTCTTACTCTTTTACACTTTTCTGTCGAAAATGGACAACGGGGATGAAAAAGGCAACCATTAGGGAGATCATTTAAACTTGGGATACTTCCATCAATCGAATAAAGCTTGCCAGCACTTCCTGAATCCATTCTCGGTATGGATTTCAACAGTCCTCTTGTATAAGGATGATGAGGTGTTTGAAATAATTGAGAAACAGTTGCATCCTCGATTATCTCTCCTGCATACATCACGACAATTCTGTCTGCCAGCTCTGCTGCAATCCCTAAATCGTGAGTGATAAGAAGTAAGCCCATATTAAACTCATTTTTTAATGAGTTTAATAATTCAACAATTTGCTGCTGAATGGTTACATCCAAGGCCGTAGTCGGCTCATCTGCTATAAGTAAATCAGGCTCGCAAGATATCGCCATCGCAATCATGGCTCGCTGCAGCATACCGCCTGAGAATTCATTCGGATACTGCTTCATCCGATGCTCAGGCTCTGATATGCCCACTTTTTTCAGCAGTTCAATTCCTTTTTGCCAAGCTGCCTTTTGTGAGGTTTTTTGATGTTTTCGAATCATTTCTGTAATCTGATAACCAATTGTGAAAACTGGATCAAAAGCAGACAATGGTTCTTGGAAAATCATTGCTATTTTTTTCCCTCTAATATGCTGAAGCATTTTTTCATCACTGGAAGTAAGATTGGTACCCTGGAATGTGATATCGCCGTTAGAGATCCTTCCATTCTCATATTCAATCAATCTCATAATTGCCTTTGACGTAATTGTTTTACCGCTTCCTGATTCACCGACTAAACAGACAGCCTCACCAGCCTTAATAGACAAGTTCAATTCAGACACTGCAGTAAGGAGCCCTGTTTTTGTTTTGAACTCTATATTCAACTTATTTATATCCAGCATTAGGCATTTTCTCCTTTCTGCTTTTTCTTCGGATCAAGGAAATCACGGAGACTGTCGCCAATAATATTTGCTGACAATACAAAGGAAGTGATTGCAATACCAGGAAATGTCGCAATCCACCATGCTGCTGCTAAGTAGCCCCTTCCTTGTGACAGCAGTGTCCCCCAGTCAGGAACTTCTTGGACGACGCCTAATCCTAAAAAACTTAACCCTGCTCCTAAAAGAATCGAAGATCCAAGCCCATTGGTCGCCATAACTAACAGCGGTGAGTAAGCATTAGGCAATATATGGCGGAAAAAGATAACAAAATTGCTTACCCCAATTGATTTTGAAGCAATTACAAAATTCCTGTTTTTTAATGTGAGGATTTGTCCGCGCATCAATCTTGCATAGCCAGGCACTGCTGATATTGAAATTGCGAGAATAATATTCATCAAACTCGGTCCCAAGGCTGCGGCAAAGGCAAGAGACAGCAGCATTCCTGGGATAGTCATTAAAATATCAATAACCCTCATGAATATAAGGTCAATTATTCCTCCTGCATACCCAGCTATAGATCCGATAAGCATTCCAATAACAGCTGCAGTAATTACTGACAGAAACCCGATAATGAGAGATGTCCTGCTTCCAAAGACTATTAAGCTAAAAACATCGCGGCCAAAGTAGTCTGTACCTAGAATATGACTGGCCGAAGGTGCTTGCATAATTGCATCTGTAAACATTTTAGTAGGAGCAAATGGTGCTACCCACTGTGGAAATACCGCACAAATTATTAAGAAAAAAATGATACTTCCTGCAGCATAAATAAAAACATGCTCGGGTTGGAAAATCCTCTTTTTCTTGTGAACAACGGAAAGCTTTTTGATTTGCCCAGCTAATACCGTCTCTTTCAAGTGAGTCACACCTCCTAAAATGATTTTCGAACACGAGGATCAACAACTGAATATGATATGTCCACCATGAAATTTATTAAAATATAAACAATCGCAGAAAAAAATACTACCCCTTGGACGACAGGCAAATCTTTTGCAGTAATGGCATCTGCCACAAGCCTTCCGATGCCTTGACGGGAAAATACCGTTTCAATTACAACTGCTCCGCCCAACATATCTCCAATCATCATTCCAATAATTGTGATAGATGGGATTAAGGCATTTCTTAGTGCGTGTTTATACATAACTACCTTTTCTGATAACCCCTTCGACCTTAATGTGAGAATGTATTGCTCATTCTTTACCTCCAGCATACTGTTTCTTACCATTCGGACGATTGCACCAGAACCTACAAGCCCAAGGGCGATGGAAGGAAGGACTAATGTTATCAAACCATCAGAACCTATGGAAGGAAACCAGCCTAATGTTACAGAGAATATTAGAATAAGTAAGATTCCTGACCAAAATGTTGGCATAGAAATACCAAACAGTCCTATTAATCTTGCAGCATAATCAATCACGCTATTATGGTGGGTTGCTGAGAAAACTCCTAATGTAATGCCAAAAACAATAGATAGAATGGCACTTACAACAGTCAAAGCAATGGTGGCGGGAAACTGTGAAATGATTTTGTCTAACACTGGTGTATTATTAACAATGGAGTTTCCGAAATCTCCACGTAAAATATTATTTAAATATTCAAATAATTGGATATGGAATGGTAAATCCAAACCTAGCTCTTTCCGTAAATTAGCGGCCATTTCAGGGGTCGCTCCTGTTCCCTCCAGCATTTGATCGACCGCATCTCCTGGGAGGGAATAATTGATAATGAACACTAAGAACAAAGACCCTAACAAGACAAAAACGGCAGCAATCATTCTGTTTACGATAAATTTCCCCATCGACGCTACCTGTTTTATACTTCCAATGCTTTATTAGCGTTTTGATTAGTCGGCTTTTTAAGGCCTAAATGCTCTCTTAATGTGCGGCCAGAATATTCATCTTCATAAATGCCTCTTTCTTGTAAAATCGGCACAACTTTTTCAACAAACTCTTTAAATTGGCTTGGAATATCAGAGTTGATGATGAAGCCGTCTGCACCGCCGCTCTCAAACCAGTTTTGAATCTTATCTGCCACAATCTCAGGAGTGCCGATAAAGGTGCTTCTTGGAACAGCAACCTGCTGAGCCACTTGGCGAAGTGTCAGCTTATTATCTTTTGCCATTCTTTTTATTTTGTCTGTTGTGCTCTGAAAAGCTTCCTTGCCTGCATCCCCTATATCTGGAAATGGTTCATCTAGCGGAAAAGTACTAAAATCAAAATGATCAAAAAATCTTCCAAGATACGTAATTGCATTATCAATTGGAACTAAGCTGATAAAATCCTCAAATATTTCATTTGCTTCCTCTACAGTACCAGCTATAATTGGACTGATTCCTGGAAATATTAAAATATCATCATGACTGCGGCCATTTTTATGAGCCTTTATTTTTACATCCTTATAAAATTCCACCGCTTCTTCTAACGTTTCATGACCTGTAAAAATGGCATCTGCTGACTCGGCTGCAAACGTTTTGCCTCGTTCAGATGATCCAGCTTGAAATATAACAGGATATCCTTGGGGCGATCTTTCCAAATTCAACGGTCCTTTTACGGAAAAAAATTCTCCCTCATGATTTATCGCATGCATTTTCCCTTTATCAAAAAATTCTCCAGTTTCCTTATTTCTGACGAATGCACCGTCTTCCCAAGAATCCCATAGTCCTTTAACTACAGTGAGATGTTCAGCAGCTTTTTTATAACGCTCCTCATGAGATGGAAGATCTTTCTCATTAAAATTTTGAGCCGCTCCCGCTGATGGAGATGTCACAACATTCCAGCCTGCTCTCCCTGCACTTATATGGTCTAATGAAAGAAACTGTCTGGCAACATTAAAAGGCTGGCTATAGGAAGTGGATAGTGTTCCGACAATTCCTATCCTTTCTGTTGCACCTGCGATTGCAGTCATCAGCAAAGTAATCGGTTCAAACCTGTTTAAGAAATGAGGCAATGACTTTTCATTGATAGACAGACCATCTGCAATAAAAATAAAGCTGAAATTTGCTTTTTCAGCAAGCTTCGCTCTTTCTTTAT
>JAPSHL010000239.1 GCA_031179905.1 Bacillus sp. (in: firmicutes)
ATTAGTGTACTAACAAAATCATGCTTTTGTCAATAAGAATGGCGGAATAGCCGTAAATCCGAGCTATATTATGTTATCATTTCTCTAAAACTAGAATGATTCTCTTTCTATAGTTCTTATTATATTCGATTGTACATATATAATGCCCTTATCTTCCTTAGTAAATAAAAAAAAGGCAGACCAACCATCGTGGTCTGCAACATATATCTGAGGAGGTATGCCCTAATATAATGTATTCACAACTTGTATGTTGGAATGGACAAAAGCCTCAAGATGAACAAATTAGGCTGACAGCACTTAAAGTTTGTTCAGTTCTTCAGCAATTTCCTCTACATGACCGGCGACCTTAACTTTTCGCCATTCACGAACAAGCCTTCCCTCTCTGTCAATAAGAAAGGTTGAACGTTCAATCCCCATATATTCTTTCCCAAAGTTTTTCTTCAACTTCCAGACATCATAGCTCTCTGCAGCCTGATGATCTTCATCTGCAAGAAGCAGGAACGGCAAGCCATGTTTTTCGATAAACTTTCTATGCTTGTCAACAGGGTCGGGACTTACTCCAAGGACAACTGCCTCAAGCTCTTCAAACCTCGAATGGCTGTCTCTAAAGTCACAAGCTTCTGTTGTACATCCAGGCGTCATATCTTTCGGATAAAAGTATAAAACAACATTTTTCCCAACAAAATCAGACAATTTAACAGTTTCACCATTATTTGCTTCTAATGCAAAATCAGGTGCTTTCTCTCCTATATTCATACTCATAGTTTAATCCTCCCATTCTCTTATTAATAATAGCCTAGCGAAAGAAGAATTTTTTTTCAACTCACATACCTTCTGTTATATCTATTTTAGCTATCCATATCCAAAACAGCCCTTGCTACAAATGCTGCAGGGATTGTATAACCAATAAGCGCTTCAATTACTACAATCAATCTTCCAAAACCGATTGGTGCCAAATCACCGAAACCAACTGAAAACAACGTGATGCCGCTAAAATATATCCCTGTTTGGAGCATTTCTATAAAATGCAGCGAAGAGTCATATATTTGCTCACTTTCATTATAGACTTCTACGCCATTGAGCTGAAGGAGTGTGTAGATTAAGCCAAACCCAATCATAATGGTGATGTAAACAAAGAATAAATAGATAAAGTTTTCGAAAGAAACCCATTTTTCTTTTAGGCGATAAGGAACAAACAATGTTCGCAAGCTCATCATGATAAAAAAAATAATCATAGATAACAGAAAATAAAAAAACACGTTTCTCCCCCTTATCCGCTTTCCTTAATAAAAATATATGCTTGTCTTTCTATTTAAAGACCAGTGCCTCAGGCAAACTGATACTTGCATAAGCTTTATCGTTTATCTTCTGAAAAAAAGTGCTAAAATTATGGATGGACATCAACAATGATGATAAGTTTTAGGAGGAATAACATGCAGCATAATAATTCTGAGAGATTACATGAAGAAGCACTTAAAGTAATCGTCGGCGGAGTCAACAGCCCTTCTCGTTCGTATAAAGCAGTTGGCGGCGGAGCTCCTGTCGCTATGGAAAAAGGACAAGGTGCCTATTTCTTCGATGTGGACGGAAACCAGTACATCGATTATTTGGCAGCATACGGTCCGATTATTACAGGACATGCCCATCCACATATTACAAAAGCTATCACTCGAGCAGCAGAATCTGGCGTTTTATACGGAACACCCACACCTCATGAGGTTACATTCGCTAAAATGCTTCAAGAAGCTATCCCATCTATGGAAAAAGTCAGATTCATGAACTCTGGCACTGAGGCAGTCATGACAACAATCAGGGTAGCACGCGCCTATACCGGCAGAAACAAAGTAATTAAATTCGCAGGCTGTTATCATGGTCACTCCGACCCTGTCCTTGTTGCAGCAGGTTCAGGTCCATCAACGCTTGGAACACCTGATTCAGCGGGTGTACCTGCAGTGATTGCCGCTGATGTTATCACTGTTCCATTCAATGATATCGCAGCCTTCAAAGATGCAATCGAGAAATGGGGAACAGAAATTGCAGCTGTTCTTGTGGAGCCAATTGTCGGCAACTTCGGTATTGTAGAGCCTGTTGAAGGTTTCCTTGAAACAATAAACGAATATACCCACAATGCAGGAGCACTTGTCATTTATGATGAAGTAATTACTGCCTTCCGCTTTATGTACGGCGGGGCTCAGGATTTATTAGGAGTGAAGCCTGATTTAACAGCACTTGGAAAAATCATCGGCGGGGGTCTTCCAATCGGAGCATATGGAGGCAAAAAGGAAATTATGGACAAAGTGGCACCAATAGGACCAGCCTACCAAGCTGGCACACATGCCGGAAATCCTGCTTCTGTGCTTTCAGGAATCGCATGTCTGGAAGTCCTTAAACAAAAGGGTGTATACGAGCACTTGGACAGATTGGGAGCACTGCTTGAAAAAGGGATTGCAGAAGCAGCAGCTTTGCATAAAGTACCAATTACAATTAACCGTCTAAAAGGCGCACTTACTGTATACTTTACAAACGAAAAAGTTATCAATTATGAGCAGGCTGAAAATACAGATGGCGAACTGTTCGGCAAATTCTTCAAATTAATGGTAGAACAAGGTGTTATGCTTGCACCGTCCAAATATGAAGCATGGTTCATTACAATCGCCCATACTGAAGATGATATCGAGGCTACCATCCACGCTGTCAACAATGCATTTGAATCATTAGCAAAAGAATTATAAGAAATAACAAAACAGAGAGCAATCCAACCGCTCTCTGTTTTGTTATTTCATTCAAAAAATCTGCATAGTACACGAATAATCTCCAATAAAATCATAAAAACCTACAAATACATAACCTAACAGATTCCGCCAGATTACATTTCATTAAAATTTCATGAAAAAATCATATAATCCTCAAATGACTATTGATGTTAACAGTCAATCACTGTATAGTACATTATTGTTTAGTTTTTCTATAATTTGTTTAAAGTATAGATATACTAGGCTTACTTAAAATGTATGAGAGAGGATTATTTCTATATGACATTAGGAGCGCGTATTCTTAAGACGGGAATCGCCATCGTTTTAGCGTTGCTGCTTGCACAGACACTGCAAGTGCCAACACCTGTATTCGCGGGAATTTCAGCTATTTTTGCGATACAGCCTACTATTTATCGATCTTACTTATCTATTATAGAGCAAATTCAAGGAAATATTATCGGTGCAATTATTGCTGTTGTTTTTGTACTCAGCTTTGGCAACAACATCTTCATCATTGGCCTTGCCGCCGTTATAGTAATCACGATCAATTTAAAGCTTAAACTGGAGAAAACAATCATTCTGTCAACGGTGACGTTAATTGCTATTATGGAAACAACAACGGATGACTTTATCATATTTGCCATAATACGATTTTCCACTATTATGCTTGGGATTCTATCAGCATTTTTCGTCAATCTCGTATTTTTGCCGCCTAAATATGAAAACAAGCTGTACAACAGCATTTCTGATATTAGTGAAGAAGTTACAAAGTGGATACGTCTGAATATTAGACATGCCTCCGAACATAATCTATTAAAAAATGATATCGACAAGATTTCTGACCGAATTATTAAAATAGACCAGCTGTACTTAATGTATAAAGAAGAAAGGAATTATTTTAAGAGGACCACTCCTCTTAAAGCGAGAAAGCTTGTTATATACAGGCAAATGATTAACACGCTCAAAAGGTCTTTTCATACTTTGAAGAAACTGCACCGTTTTGAAAATGAGTTAAAAACATTGCCTGAGAACTTTCAAAACATTATCCAGCAGCAGCTTGATTGCCTGATCCATCATCATGAGCATGTTATGCTGAAGTATATTGGTAAAGTAAAGCCGAATGTCACCTTTGAAGAAGGCAATATCACGCTTGACAGGAAGGAATTATTCTACCAGTTGATCAACCATTACCGTGAAACTGTTGATGAACGCACTTGCGAATATGATGAAGAAATTGTCCAATACCATGCGATGCAAATCATTTCTGCAATCATCGAATATGATGAAAATGTTGAGCATTTAGATACACTAATAACTACAATTCAAGTACATCATAAACATGAGCCGGAAGTTAAGATAGAGGAATAATTGAAAGGATGTCCCCCATAAGGACATCCTTTCTTTGTTTTATACGTCCAGCTGCTGGATCTGAAACAGATTAAAATAATGACCTTGAAGTTTCATCAGCTGTTCATGGCTGCCATCCTCAGCAATTTCTCCATTGTTGATTAAGACAATGCGGTCTGCATGAGTAATAGTAGAAAGTCTGTGGGCAACAACTAACGTCGTCCTTTCCTTTGCCAGTTTCTCAATCGCTTCTTGAATAGATTGCTCACTTTCCAAATCAAGTGCAGACGTAGCTTCATCCAAAATTAGAATTGGCGGATTCTTTAAGAAGACTCGAGCAATGGCAACACGCTGCTTTTGTCCGCCGCTTAGCTTCACTCCTCTTTCGCCAACCTTCGTCTCATACTTATCTGGCAGCTGCATGATGAAATCATGTGCATTTGCAGCCTTTGCTGCTTCTATTACGTCTTCGTCTGTTGCATCTGGCTTTCCTATCATAATATTCTCTCTGATTGATTCACTGAAAAGAATATTTTCTTGGAGAACCATCCCGATTTTATCCCTCAAAGTCCTTACTTGAAAATCACGGATATCTTTCCCATCAAGTAAAATACTGCCCCCTGTTACATCGTAAAAGCGCGGAATCAAACTGATTAGCGATGACTTCCCGCCGCCGCTCATTCCTACAAAAGCAACTGTTTCGCCTTGCTTTATTTTCAAAGAGATGTTTTTAAGGACACGATCATCTTTTTGATCATAGGCAAAATCGACATCCTTGAATTCAATCTCTCCTTTTACATCCACACAAGGGACAGCCATTTCCTTATCCTGAATGTCGTACTTTTCGTCTATCAGCTCAAAGACACGATCCATTGAAGCAATTGACTGTGTCAGCGTAGTCGATGAATTCACCATTCTTCTAAGCGGGTTATACAGTCTTTCAATATAAGCAAAGAATGCTACCATTGCTCCTAATGTCAGCTGACCGCTTATTACTTGATACCCAGAATAGGCAATGACAATGATTGGAGAAATATCAGTAATCGTATTAACAACGGCGAATGCTTTTGCGTTCCAGCGGGTGTGATCTGTTGCCTTTTCCAAAAATGCATGATTATGTTTTTTAAAGTGCTTCTGTTCATGGTCTTCTGTCGCAAAGCTTTTGATGACCGAAATACCTTGTACTCTCTCATGCAAGAAACTCTGCACTCCTGCTAATGCCTGCGACCTCTCTCGTGTTAGCGTCCTTAAGTTTCCGAAGAAATGTTTGATTGACAACGCATAAAACGGCAAAAGGATAATAGAGACAATTGTC
>JAPSHL010000240.1 GCA_031179905.1 Bacillus sp. (in: firmicutes)
CAACTTCGACCACCGCACTTACAATTCCTTGTGTAACTGTTCTCGATAAATCAAGTCCAAGTGGGTTGCCAATTGCCCAAACCTGATCGCCTGGACGCAGTGTAGAGGAGTCCCCAAAGTCGATAACATCAGTAGCATACTTGGCGTCAATCCTGACAACAGCCAAATCTGTAAGTGCATCTGCTCCGATTAACTTTCCTTCTGTTTTATCCCCGTTATAAAAAGAGATTTCTAATGAATTTGCCCCTTCAATTACATGGTTGTTTGTCGCAATGTACGCATATTTGTCATCCTTTTTAAAGATGATTCCAGAGCCTGATCCTGATTCAACATCAGTAGACGTCCTTTGAGAAAATTGGCTTGTTGTTTGTTGTTGAACATTCACAATTCCAACTATTGCTTTGGAAGATGTTTCAACCATATCTGCAATAGAGGAACTGCTGTCAGAAGCTTTGGCTGATGTAGTCTGTGCAGTTATATTATTAGAGCTAGAGCTATCATCACCAACTTTGCTGCTTAATTCTTCCACCTGTTGTTCCAGTTTTGAATACTGCCCATCAAACAAATTTGTATGAGGAACAGCCACAAACGTCAATGCAGATCCGACAACACCCGCAGCCAGCAAGGAAAAGAAGCCTTTCCATTTAGGACTTCCTGATGACGGCCGCTCCTTGCTTCTTTTGCCGGAAGACTGTTCAGCATCAGCTGCTGCAGCCATTGTCTGCTGAGCGTGAATTTGTCCATTTGCAGCAATTCTTTCCTGCCCACCGTCACTTGCCACTCTTTCATATTCACGGGCAAACGCATCTGCCTTATCGAAGGGTGATACTCCTGAATTTTGGCTGCTGTACTCTTGCTTTGCCGATTTTACTTCAGCCTCTTCTTCAGACTTGTTTAGATGAACGGCTTCATAAGATGCTGTGCCTTCTTCCTCGTTTTTCATATCAACTTTTTGTTCTTCATTCACGTTCCCTTTTACCGTTTCAAATTCCTGTTCTCCGTTCATATTTTCTTTGTTTTTTTCAAACTCATTCATCGTATATACCTCCTATAATAATTACCACTGTACATCATCTATAAGAATTCATTATTGTATTTATTTCATGGTTATATAATAAAACTTATATATGAATAAATTATTAACAAAGTTTTAATAGACCTAGAAAAAATCAAGAAGAAAAGGAGAACTTTTAGTAAAAAAGCTCTAATTATGCTGGTTTTAACTTTTTACCCAGCATAATCAGAAGCTTATCATTTATTTAATATTGGAAAATATATAGTAAATTTCGTTCCTATGCCTTTTTGACTGCTGACTTCTATTTTTCCTTGATGGAATTGCACAAGCTGTTTTACTATCGATAATCCAAGACCAAACTCTCCGTAAGGATTATTAGTTCTCGAGATATCGGCCTTATAAAACCTCTTCCAAATGTTCTCAATTTCTTCAGTGTCCATTCCAATACCTGTATCTTCAATTTCTACAATTGTATAGTTTTCATCTTCTCTGCCTTTTAACCATATTTCTCCGGAATCTGTAAACTGAATACTGTTTTTCGTGATATTCATGATAATTTGAATCAGCCTGTCATAATCTGCATAGATATAAACATCATCAGCAACATCCACATGAATCTCAAGTTGCTTCTCAACTGCTTGTGTATAAAGCTGCTCTTGAATTATCTCAAGGACTTCTCCAAGTTGAATGGATTCTCTCATAAGGACAATCTGGTTCGACCTGATTTTATCATAATCAAGATTCTCATTCACAAGCCTGATCAGCCTTTTCGTTTCTTGGCTCACGAGAGTAATGCCCTTCCCTTTTTCTGCTTCGGGTATCATATTATTATTGAGCCCTTCGATTACACCGCTAATGGTTGTCAGCGGTGTTTTTAATTCATGGGATACATCGGACATAAACTGTCTTCGTCGATTCTCCAAGGCGTCTATTTCTTCCTTTGAAATACGCAGACGATCAACCATGGAATTAAAGTCACTCGCTAATTCACCAATCTCATCAAAATTCGATGAATGAACCCTGACACTGTAGTCTCCAACCGCAACAAGGCTTGTTGCTTCCTGAAGTTTCTTAATCCTTCTGACATGGATTCTGGATAAAAGTACACTTAACAACAACGCTACACCAAATGCAAAAAACACAGAATACACCAGATACTTGTTTATCTCATTAATAAGCTGCTTTGAATCACTCAATGGAGCAGTAAGCAATATTCCGCCTTCAACCTCCCCGTTCACACTATAAGGAATAGCAACAAGGGTAACCTCTTGGTTTCCACGTCTCGTACTGCTCTTAATTACTTTATTGTTTTCCCCGTCTTTAATGGCATTCCATTCTTCATCCGTTATATTAATTCTTTTGCCGACAGAGGCAATGACATTTTGTTGTGTATCAAAAATACCAAATGTCACGCCCCTGCTTTTTAGCACGTCTGCGTAATTCAGCAGTGTATCCTGTGCTGAAGTCTGCATCTGGTTTCCTTGTATATCTGTCAAGATGTTAATGCCATAATCATAAAGCTCCTGCCCTTTAATGGTGAGCACCACTTTCTCGACAAAATGAGTGGAGGCAATACTTACCACTAAAAACGCAACAACAATAACACTAATATGGCTTATCAGCTGTTGGTATAAATACTTAATTCTCATTAATTACCACCGTTTCATCGTACTTATAGCCTACTCCCCACACAGTATGGAAAAATGGCTGATTATCACGGCCGATTTTCCTTCTCAGCCTTTTAATATGAACATCTACTGTACGGTCATCGCCGTAAAATTGAAACCCCCATACTTGTTCTAATATTTGATCCCTTGAAAATACTTGTTTTGGATGCTGTGCAAAAAAAGACAAAAGATCAAACTCTTTAGGAGTTAGGTTAGATACAGGCTGTTCTGAAATGAATACTTCCCGTGTTTCCTTATTAATTTTAATAATACTCGTTTCTATGCTTTCTTCCAAACTATTTTTATCCTTTGCTTGTCTTCTAACAATTGCTTTCATTCTCGCAGTCAACGCCAATGGACTGAAGGGCTTTGCGACATAATCGTCAGCCCCCATTTCCAAACCAAGTACCTGATCTGATTCAGTATCCTTCGCCGTCAGCATAATTATCGGCACTTGTTGATCGACTTCTCTTATTTTTCGGCAAACTGTTATTCCATCCATTCCCGGTAGCATCCAATCCAGAATGACCATATCATATTCATTATTTATAAAATGCTTATATCCTTCCAATCCATCATGAAGGAATACTCCAATAAAGCCTTCTTTATCAAAGAACATTTCTAACATAGAGCAAACGCCAATATTATCTTCTACAACTAAAACTTTCATATTTGCTGCCCTCCGCCACTTGCTTTTTTATTTATTAAACCTGCTTTCCTGCATCTCTGCAACAGTTCTTGAACAGGTTTAAATGAATGTTAATGGTTAAGAAATAATTTGTTCATAATTTCAAAATTATTTTCAAGCTCTATAACTATTGGAAAACCGAGAAGTGTATACTTAAAGGAAAACAGCGAGGGGATTGAGAGTTATGCTTATACATTTGGACCAATCAGATCATGTGACTGCAAAAGCAATTTATGAGTTACAGAGGATTTCCTATCAGGTTGAAGCTGAACTTATAGAATATAAGGACCTTCCTCCATTAAAGGAGAGTATCACCGATATTCAGAGGAGCAATGAAGTTTTTTACGGTTGGAAGGTTGGCGAAGAACTGGTTGGTGCTATATCTTACGAAGAAACAGAAAACACCCTTATCATCTGCAGACTAACCGTCCATCCAGCCAATTTTCAGCTCGGCATAGCCTCTCATCTTATAAGCAGCCTCTTGGAAAAAAGAAGTAAACCAATACATGTATGTACAGCTGCGAAAAATACACCTGCAGTCCGGCTTTATCAAAAATGGGGTTTTGAAATAACTAAGACATTCAAAACAGAAGACGGCTTACTTCTTGTCCAGCTGGAAACAAAATAAAACAAAGCCTCAGGAGGTAGGTATTAATCCTTGAGGCTTTGTTTATTATTTATTATTGTTTTCTTCCCATACCCGACTTGCCAGCAGTATTCCGCCTGTTATACCTGCATTATCCCCAAGACCAGGCCTTACAATATAATTCGCTATATCTGTGGATACTTGCGGGAATTCTAAATATCCATTCAAAAGCTCCTTAAGATAACGGCTAATATATGTCAAAACATGCTCCTGATTCATGACTCCACCACCGAGGATAATCTTTTTAGGAGACAGGATTAATATATACTGCATCAGCGCTTGGGCAATATAATAACCTTCTATTTCCCAGACCTTGTCATTGCCGCTTAGTTCTACCGCTTTTTCCCCCCATCTTTCTTCAATAGCAGGGCCTGCAGCTAACCCTTCGAGGCAATCCCCATGATAGGGACATCTTCCTTTATATTCATCTTCCGGATGTCTCCTCACAAGGATATGACCCATTTCAGGGTGTGTTAAACCTTGAAGGAGTTCACCTTGAACATAAGCTCCTGCACCTATTCCAGTTCCAACTGTTATATAGAGACAACTGTCAAGACCCTTAGCTGCCCCAAGAACAGCCTCTCCTAGAGCTGCAATGTTTACATCTGTATTGAAGCCCATTGGAATGGAAAATTCCTTCTTCAGCGCATTTAATAAAGGGTAATCTCTCCAGGCTAGCTTAGGAGTTGTCGTGATGTTGCCATATGTCGGACTATCACTATCTACATCGATTGGTCCAAAAGAGCCAATGCCGATTGCTTCCACTTTATGTTTTTTAAAAAAAGCAATCACCTCTGGCATTGTTTCTTCTGGAGTAGTAGTAGGTATGGAGATACGTTCCTTAATTTCTCCTGTTACCGTACCCACCGCACATACAAATTTTGTTCCGCCAGCTTCAACTGCACCGAATAATTTCATGCATTTCTCCCCCATTTCATTATCAGTAAGAACGCTTTCAATTCTGCCTCTTAAAATAGCACAATGCTATTTTAAGAGTTCAAACAAGGATTTACTTTTTACTTTTCATCTGCTGGAAACACAATTCCCGTTTGTTTTCTTACTTCTTCCATAACCTCAGTTACAGCTAATGATAAATCAAGGGAATTTATTGTCGATTCTGACTTCCCGGCAAGGATAGTTTCAATAAACTCTTTCGCCTCATAATACATAGCTTCTTCCTTTTGCTGTACAGAAACATCTTCTCTTTCCCCATTTCGGTATGCTATCTCAATCTTTTTCGGGGTATTCATTTGGTCTATTAAAATATTGCTATCCTCACCTTGAATTTCAGATGGGATAAGGGAATTCGTAATTTTAGAATACATCAGCACAATGTCCATTTCCTCATATGTCAAAATGATACTTCCTTCTCCATCTACTCCACTTTCAAGCATATAG
>JAPSHL010000241.1 GCA_031179905.1 Bacillus sp. (in: firmicutes)
GGGGTAACTGTTATTGCGACAGGCCCACTAACAAGTGCAGCACTTTCAGAAAGCTTAAAGGAGCTTACAGGGGAAGATTATCTATACTTTTATGATGCTGCTGCTCCTATCATCGAAAAAGACAGCATAGACTTAGATAAGGTATACTTGAAATCCCGCTATGACAAGGGAGAAGCAGCTTACCTGAACTGCCCGATGACAGAAGAGGAATTTGAGCGTTTTCATGAAGCGCTAATAAGTGCTGAAGTTGTTCCTTTAAAGGAATTTGAAAAAGAAATTTACTTCGAAGGCTGTATGCCTATTGAAGTAATGGCCTCAAGGGGTAAAAAGACAATGCTGTTCGGTCCGATGAAGCCTGTTGGCCTTGAGGATCCGAAAACTGGCAAACGTCCTTTTGCAGTTGTTCAGCTTCGCCAGGACGATGCTGCAGGTACATTATTTAATATTGTCGGATTTCAGACACATTTAAAATGGGGAGCTCAAAAGGAAGTGCTCCGCTTGATTCCAGGTCTTGAAAACGCAGAAATTGTCCGCTATGGTGTTATGCACAGAAATACATTTATCAACTCGCCAAAAGTTCTTAACGCGACATACCAGTTCAGAAACAGATCTAACCTTTTCTTCGCGGGACAAATGACAGGCGTTGAAGGATATGTAGAATCAGCAGCGAGCGGGCTTGTAGCCGGAATTAATGCAGCAAAGCTTGTTAACGGGGAAGAGCTAATCCAATTCCCGGTAGAAACGGCTATCGGAAGCATGGCGAATTATATCACAAAGACAAATGCGAAAACTTTCCAGCCGATGAATGCTAATTTTGGTCTATTCCCTGAATTGCCGACTCGAATTAAAGGGAAAAAGGAAAGGTACGAACAGCACGCTAACAGAGCGTTGGAAACAATTCAGAACTTTATGAAGAATGTGTAAATTAATTGCTTGTCGCTACAAAGTATGTTAATATAGTGAAGCCGTTGTGAGGTGAAGCAATGAATAAGGAACAAAACGCTTTCTTGAACCTGTTTATTGAATACTTGAAGATTGAAAAAAACTGCTCACCATATACGACTGATGTCTATAAAAAAGACATTCAGCAATTTTATCTGTTTATGTCCAAGCAGCTGCTTGAACATGTACAAGACGTAAGCGCACAAGAGGTGCGGATTTTTTTGACAGAGCTGTTCAATGAAGAGCTTGCAAGAAAATCAATTGCCCGCAAAATATCAAGCCTTCGGAGCTTTTATCGATTTTTAGCAAGAGAAAATATAGTGGAAAGCAATCCCTTCGCGGTTATCAGCATACCGAAACTTGAAAGCAGGCTGCCCGATTTTTTTTACGAAGAAGAACTGCAGCATATCTTTCAGTCATGTGATACGACAAGCGTACTTGGGAAAAGAAATGTCGCCATCCTGGAGCTCCTGTACGCAACGGGAATCCGGGTAGGCGAATGTACTAAAATTGAGATGAAGGATATTGATTTCAGCATCTCGACTTTGCTTGTAAAGGGAAAAGGAAAAAAGGAACGATATGTACCGTTCGGAAGCTTTGCCCATTCCGCACTAGAATCTTACATAAAGAACAGCAGAAGCAAGCTGATGGATAAAAATAAGACGAATCACCCTTATTTGTTTGTTAATTATAAGGGTGGTCCGCTGACAGAGAACGGTGTACGCGACATTCTTAACAGAATGATGGAGTCATCGGCTGCCAAAGGAAAGATCCATCCGCATAAGCTTAGACATTCATTTGCTACACATCTCTTGGCAAACGGTGCCGATATGCGGACTGTTCAGGAATTATTGGGTCACGCTTTTTTATCGTCCACCCAAATCTATACACATGTCACAAGCGAGTACTTAAAAAAAACATATATGTCCTTTCACCCAAGGGCATAGCTGTAAACGGATAAAGGAGGAAGTTAACATGTCTGGACTACCACAGTTTCACGCAACTACTATTTTCGCTGTTCAACATAAAGGGAAATGCGCCATGTCAGGTGATGGCCAAGTAACCTTCGGCAACGCTGTCGTGATGAAACATACTGCCAAGAAGGTAAGAAAACTTTTTAACGGAAAAGTAATAGCAGGTTTTGCAGGCTCAGTTGCCGATGCCTTTACCTTATTTGAGCTATTCGAAGGGAAATTGGAAGAGTATAATGGAAATCTGCAAAGAGCTGCTGTGGAGCTTGCGAAGCTTTGGAGAAGCGATAAGATTTTACGAAAGCTTGAAGCGATGCTTATCATTATGAATGAAACAGATTTACTTCTCGTATCAGGAACAGGGGAAGTAATTGAACCAGATGACGGAATTTTGGCGATTGGGTCTGGAGGAAACTACGCCCTATCTGCTGGAAGAGCTCTTAAACAATACTCAGGTGAACATCTTTCTGCATACGAAATAGCAAAAGCAGCTCTTGAAATTGCTGGCGATATTTGTGTATATACGAACAATAATATTATCGTAGAAGAATTATAAGGAGAGGATTACTTGATGAATAAGAACACAAGCTTAACACCTCGTCAAATTGTAGAACGTCTTGATCAATATATTGTTGGACAAAAGGATGCCAAAAAAGCTGTTGCGATTGCATTAAGAAACCGTTTTCGCCGCGGGCTGCTTGATGAAAAGCTTCGGGACGAAATCAGCCCGAAAAACATCCTGATGATGGGACCTACCGGTGTAGGTAAAACGGAGATAGCAAGGCGGATTGCGAAAATAGTAAGTGCTCCATTTGTTAAAGTGGAAGCAACTAAATTTACAGAGGTCGGCTATGTCGGCAGAGATGTTGAATCGATGGTAAGAGATTTGGTGGAAACATCTGTACGAATCATAAAAGAAGAAAAAATGGTTCAGGTAAAAGAAACAGCAGAAGCAGCAGCGAACAACCGTCTCGTTGATTTAATGATGCCAGCAGCTGCCAAAAAACAAAAGAATTACAGCAATCCACTTGAAATGCTTTTCGGCGGCGGCGGAAACGCTGAACCTCAAACAGAAGAGCCGACTGTAGAAGAATCAAGCAGGTATGAAAAAAGAAAAGTGCTAAAAGAAAAATTGGCACTTGGCGAGCTTGAAAATGAAGTAATTACAGTAGAAGTTGATGAACAGCAGCCGTCTATGTTTGATATGCTCCAAGGCTCAGGCATGGAGCAAATGGGGATGAATATGCAGGACGCGTTAAGCAGCTTCATGCCTAAGAAAAAGAAAAAACGAAAGCTGACTGTACGAGAAGCAAGGGTTGTCTTGACGAATGAAGAAGCTCAAAAGCTGATCGATATGGATGAAGTCACACAAGAGGCAGTCGTCCGGGCTGAGCAGATGGGTATCATCTTTATTGATGAAATCGACAAAATTGCCAGCAAGAGTAACGGAGGTTCTTCTGCTGATGTTTCAAGAGAAGGAGTTCAGCGTGATATTCTTCCAGTAGTAGAAGGTTCTACGATTGTGACGAAATACGGTTCAGTGAAAACAGACCATATACTATTCATTGCTGCAGGAGCTTTTCATATTTCAAAGCCATCCGATCTAATTCCTGAGCTTCAAGGCCGATTCCCAATTCGTGTGGAGCTTGGCAAGTTGACAGTGGACGATTTCTATCGTATCTTAGTTGAGCCTGATAATGCATTGATTAAGCAATATCAAGCATTATTACAAACCGAAGGTATAGAAATTGAATTTTCTGACGATGCTATACGTAAGATAGCGGAAGTGGCTTACGAAGTGAACCAGAACACAGATAATATCGGTGCAAGAAGGCTTCATACTATTCTTGAGAAATTGCTCGAGGATCTATCGTTTGAAGCACCAGAAATTACGATGGATAAAATTATGATCACACCGCAATATGTAGAAGAAAAATTAGGTGCAATTGCAAGAAATAAAGATTTAAGTCAATTTATTCTTTAAGTCAGTGTTATATTGTTAATAAAATACTCCTATAATGACGAGAGCAGACAACTGCTCTAGCCATTAGATAAAGAATAAATGATAGTTTCGGTTTTAGTTAATAGGAGGAAAAAGAAAATGGATTTATTGTCAAAAACGAGAAAAATTAATGCGATGCTGCAAAGAGCTGCCGGAAAACCAGTAAACTTCAAGGAAATGTCTGAGACATTAAGCGAAGTGATTGAGGCAAACATATTTGTAGTTAGCAGAAGAGGGAAGCTGTTAGGATTTGCTATCAACCAGCAAATTGAAAACGACCGCATGATTAAAATGCTGGAAGACCGCCAATTCCCAGAAGAGTACACAAATAATCTCTTCAATATTCAAGTAACTTCAAGCAATCTTGATGTGGAAAGTGAATATACAGCATTTCCAATCGAAAACAAAGAGCTTTTCAACCAAGGATTGACGACTATTGTCCCGATCATTGGCGGAGGCGAAAGACTTGGAACATTAATTCTTGCAAGACTTCAAGAACAGTTCCATGATGATGACCTTATTTTGGCTGAGTACGGGGCAACAGTAGTAGGAATGGAAATTCTTCGTGAAAAGGCAGAAGAAATTGAAGAGGAAGCTAGAAGCAAAGCAGTTGTTCAAATGGCTATCAGCTCGTTGTCTTACAGTGAGCTTGAAGCAATTGAGCATATCTTTGAAGAGTTAAACGGAAATGAAGGCCTTCTTGTTGCTTCTAAGATTGCAGACAGAGTCGGCATTACAAGATCAGTTATCGTTAACGCATTGCGCAAGCTTGAAAGTGCCGGTGTAATCGAATCACGTTCACTTGGAATGAAAGGTACTTACATTAAAGTATTGAACGACAAATTCCTATTAGAATTAGAAAAATTGAAAGCTAACTAATATAAAAAAAGGAACCTTTTCCTGTTCGGGGAAAAGGTTCTTTTTTTACATTAAAATAGTGTTTGTAACAGGGAATTGGTGGAAAAGAATAAAACATTTTTAAGAGAATACTGATAATTAGCATATTCTATTCTACATGATTCGACAATTTTCCATAAAATATCATTTACATTACAATCTCTGTCGATTATATTCGATACATAGACAACAATAATTTTTCACTGATAGTTCATTGATACTATGAACTTAGTCGTTTAATTGGTAACTAAATGTAGGTTGAAAAAAACAAAAATATACCTTTTTTATTAGTAAATTGGCCAATTCTATCATAAAGTTAACTAAAATAGGACTATTGAATTACTAAAATCGACGTTCTACGGATAGACATAATATTATTCATTTATTACAATTATAGACATCGCGTGAAAAATTCGTCATGAAAATGCAAAATTCAACAAAACGATAATTATAGATGTAAGAGGTGTGTGATGAAACTTTTTTCAAATACTATTTCAACACTTGAAAATGCTTTAAATTATTCAAACACAAAACAGAAAGTCATTTCACAAAATATTGCTAACGTGGACACGCCTAATTATAAAGCGAAAGAAGC
>JAPSHL010000242.1 GCA_031179905.1 Bacillus sp. (in: firmicutes)
TTTAATAGTGAGATTGAAATAAATCCCATCCTTGAAGGGTTTATTATTCATGTTTGCGTTCATATGCGTTGCTGCCTGGCAATTTCTTTATCACATTCCATGCCTCGATTGCATCATTGCGGCTTTTTCCTGCGTTTATGGAATCTGCGAAATAATCACGTATAAACCGATTGTATTCAAATTGAGGAGCTATTTCTTTCCTATATTTAGGATCCTTTTTTCTGGTTTCCTCCTCATGCCAGGCGGCAACAACATCACGATAAGTTTTACCTGCATTGTTCTTTATATAGTTTTGAATAAACGTAGAAAAGTGAAAATTTTTACCAATCACAGACGTGAAAAATGCTCTCACATCTTGGCTGCAACGGTGGTTTTCACTAATGATTGTATCTAGGGATAAACTTTCCTTTGCAGCCTTTTCTATTTTTTTCCTAGCCGGCTGAAGGATTTCGCCAGTTAGAAGGTATGCCTCGATTCTTTCTGCTATCTCCTGTTTGGATCCTGAAGAACTCAAACCATTTGCTCGGCAATAGTGCTGGAGCTCTAGTTTCAGCCAATAATACGCTTTAAAAGAGGAAACAGTAATTTCAGAGTTCAATTCTGGTCTCATTATTAAAACCTCCCATAGTTAATAATTTCCATTGTAGAACATTAGTTCTTTTAATGCCAGAAAAAAGGAGCTGCCAACTGCAGCTCTGACAAATATGTATAATTAAAATGCGTATTGATATAATCCATAATATAATGGACCGACAAAAATAATGAAGAAAACGACCGTAATAATAAGAGGGAGCTCTTCCTCTGGCTCTTCTCCATAGTGGTCGTTGAGAAAAACACCATACAATATTTCCCATGATAACCCTACAAAAAATACAATCCTCCAAACAATTGGCTTCCATATTTCTATATCTGTCACAAAGCCGAATAAGCCAATCCATGTTATGACAGATAGGGCAAAGTCTATTTTTGACAAGATTGTCTTATATTTTCCCTTTATTAAAAATCCAATTGCTGCCGTTCCAAGCAAGCCTATGTAAATAGTCCAAAAAATAGTACCAACCATGATGTTCCTCTTTCTCTTGATTAAACAACTAGTGCCTGAGTAATGATAATATCATATTTATATAGCGGGAAAAAGAAAGGACTATTAAAAAAACTAAAAAAAGATATGTTAGGGCTGGCTTATGCTCAGCCCCTCATTCACGGTCGCCTTCTTGCGAGTCCTTTCCAGTTAAGACCTCTCGCATCACACCAGTCACGAAGACTAATGCCTAAAACAATGGGGCATTTTTGCAGATTTGAAATAGACTTCGCACCTTGCAGGAGAAGAATCGTCTTTAAGTGTTCCTTCCAGTCTTCCATTTCATCTATCAATCCTGTAACTCCTTTTTCATGAAGAATTCTTAAAAAGGGGCCAGCCATTCCTGCAGCGGCTGCTCCTAAAGAGAAGCATTTTACTGCGTCAAGCGGGTTACGTATTCCTCCTGAAGCGATAATAGTCAGCTCACCTAGTAGTGGCTGTGCTTCTAACAAAGAAACGACCGTTGTTTGTCCCCACCCTTTTAAATAATCATAATCACTTTTTCTTCTCCGCTCATTTTCAATTTGAATGAAATTTGTTCCGCCCCTGCCGCCTAAGTCAACATATTGAATACCGGCATTCCTCAATTGCAAGAGTGTTTCTGTGCTCATGCCAAAGCCTGTTTCCTTAACAATCACCGGGACAGACAGTTTCGTCGCCATACTCTCTAATCTGGAAATAAAAGCAGTGAAATCCCGTTCTCCTTCTGGCATAACTAATTCTTGTGGAACATTTAAATGAACTTGGAGCGCATCAGCTTCCAGCATGTCAATTGCTTTTCGCGCATAATCAAGGGGGACATCTGCACCAACATTTGCAAACACAATCCCCTTTGGATTTTTTTTGCGCACAATTTTATATGTATGTGAAAGCTCTTCATTTCTTATGCCGGCATGTTGAGAACCGACTGCCATAGGAATACCTGTCTCCCGGGCAGCTTCAGCGAGCAATGCATTAATTTCCCCTGATTTTTCACTACCTCCTGTCATCGCATTAATAAAAATGGGATATTCAAGCTTTAAGGGACCAATCCTTGTCTGCAGCTGAATGTCTTCTATCCCGGCTTCCGGCAAGGATTGATGAATGAAGGACAGCTCGTCAAAATCAGAGTTCAAGGAATAAGGTGATTCTAATGCAAGCTTAATATGTTCTTCTTTTCGTTTTTGTCGTATTGTTTTCTCGTCCATAAAAACAGCCTCGAATTTTCTCCAACTTATATTGGCAATTTTTATCTTTTAATCTTACCAACTTTACTGCTTTTATTCTTTTTCTGATGTTACTTTAAGGTATATTCCTCAGAAACAGCATGAATTGATTGCTGGCTGGAGAATGAAATGGAGGGAAAATACTCACTATCAATTTGGTATTTTTGCAAAGACACTCATAAACTCGCAGGAACAATCAGCATGTTTTAAATAGTAAGATGCTCACTGCAAAGCGTATTTATTGGTTATTTTATCGATTTTTTTCAAATGGAAAAAGATTTGGAACATAAGCTGTAATGCTAGTGGTGGAATACTCATTTAAAAAACTTAAGCTTCATAGAATAAAAGCAGGCGTTATGCCTCCATAATATCAGCTCGATAAGCGTATTAGAGAAGGCGGGCTTTCTCAGAGAAGGAATTGCGAGGAAAAATGTCAAAATCAATGGCAACTACTGGGAGGATCATCACGTCCTTTACGATTATCAACTCAAATGATTAATATAGAGTAAGCAGACATGCTTTTTGCATGTCTGCTAGGACTTACTTAAATACAATCGGCTGACCAATTTTCACCATTTGGATGCCGTACTTTTTCTCTACCTCATTCAAGTTGGTATCATCAGCATAATGCATACCGTATAAAGAATGTAGATCTATCTTACCTGAATAATAAGCTATGACATCTTCTATGTAGGAATGAACCGGTGTCTGAATAAAGGAAATATCATGGAATAATGCTTTTGTGTTTTTGTCAAAATGTTTATCAAATGAGGCATCCTCATGTTTGCCAATATCACTCGTATAAATAATATTAAAGTCAGCATTTATATCAGAAAGTTTGAAACCCATTGATAACATATCCTTAGCATGTAAATTATCTGTCTTTAGAAATTTAATTTCATAATTATTCTCTATAAGGAAAGCATCCTTTTCATAATGCAGGTGAAAATAATCGCTAAGCTGTAAACCGTCCGTACATAACCCCGAGCTTAACACATTCTTAATTCCTTCAACAAGTTCTTTCCGTATCCAAAGGTTTGGTTTATAATCATACAGCCACTTACAGCGCTGCGCAAATTCTTCCAAGCCGCCGACATGATCTGCATGCAAATGGGTGATCACAATATCTGTTACGTCTGTCTCCTTGTATCCAGCCGCAGGCAGACTATAACGTAATGTTGTGCCGGCATCGACTAACAGCTTTCTTTTGCCAAGTTCAATAATATAATTGTTATGATAATGCTTCGTAAAAGCACCGCCTGTTCCTAACGGATGCACTGTAATCATGGTAAAACCTCCTTTTAATTGCTCCTTCTAAGTTTATCCTATGTTTTACAAGAAGCAAAGCGCAAGGATAATCGATTTCAACAAAAAAACTGCCCCATTTTCTCTTGGCAGACAACTAATTATAGTAATTAAGCTACTCTTTTTTGAGAGTTTGTTTGCTGTGTCATTCTCCTTGTTATCATTAAAGCCATAAGATATATTATTATACTTTTTATAATTTTCCCAAATGGCTTTAAATACTTTCATATCGTGAACTTCATAAACTTTTAAGTTAGATAGGGAGCTTATAGTTGAACGTCCGTTTCTCCTGCACTATCGTATTTTTTTCATCCAGAAAACCGCACAATCGTTAGCGGACTTTTGATTGCATCACTTAACCGTACTATTAGAAGCGGTAACGACTAAGCAGATCTCTTTTAATGATTTTTCCCCTCCAAAATATGGTTTTGACCAATATAACAAAAAGACCTTATGCATATACAGCAGGCAACACCGCTGTTATACATAAGGCCTTGTTTTATTTGCTGTTGTCTTTTTCTAAGTTCATGGCTACCCATGCTGATTCGTCTCCAAAATAACGGGACCAGCTTGCAATTCCTGCTAGATTGTACTTTTCTACAAGTTGTGCACGCTTGGATAAGGACAATTCATCTTCAAGCCAAATTTTATAGGTTGATTTCGTTTTTGAATCATAATATTCACCATAGTTTTGCCCGCTTTCTTCATCATACGTTGGCTTTACTTTATTCTTATCAAGCCATTCCTGCACCTTTTCCATTGAAAGACTTTCAGATGACACTTCGCCGTTTTCCTTCTCTTCCCATAAACGTGCGTATAATGGTACACCTAACACAAGCTTCTCATTCGGCACTACATCAAGCAAAGTCTGCAGATTTTCCTCCACCCATGGGAGACTTGCGACACTGCCTGCTGTTGGTGATGTAGCCCAGTGCTCATCATAGGCCATAACGACTAAATAGTCGACAATCTCAGATAAATGATCTCTCTCAAAGAAAGCAGAATAGTTTCCGCCGGCAATGAATGTAATATCCATTGAAACAGTCAAACCTGCTTCATGGAAGTAAGGCGTTGCCTCTCTTACGAACTGAGTGACATATTCCCCGTCTTCTTCATTAACATTTTCAATATCAATATTGATCCCGTCAAGCTCGTACATTTCACTATACACAAGTAGCTGTCTGATTACCTTTTGTCTCGTTTTGAAATCTTTAAAAACATCATGAGTCTTTTCAGGGTCAAAATCATTGGAGAATAGTCCCCATACTTGGTAGCCCTGTTTATGAGCCCATTTTACATATTCCGAAGAACCGAGATTGCTGACGTTTCCTTTGTTCCCAGACAGCTTAAACCATGTAGGTGAAACAACATTAACACCATTCATCTTAGGTATATCTGAAGTGTCTGGGTTCTTAGAATAAACAGCTTCCCATGTCAGATTGACTGGACCGTCTATTTTTTTAAGTGCTGGCGTTTTTTCATTTACTTCAGCTTTAACCGTTATAGTATCCCCTGTTGTAACAAGGTCTTTTTTAATGTAACCTGCAACACCATTGTTTTTGCGGACAAAATAGTAGTCTCCCTCTTCTTTTTCAATCGTGATAGCTTCTTTTTGCTCTAGCACACCAGTATAGGCAGAAAAAAGAGTCGGTTCTGTGCGCAGCCTTGCAAAATCATCCCGTACTTGTTTCGAGCTGAAAGTTGCCGCCGTTTTTTCGGCACCATCCTTCTCTAGTAAGATGGCATTTGTATCATCACTTAGTTTCGAAAACTGATATGGATAAAATTCAATTAACGGTTCGACCGC
>JAPSHL010000243.1 GCA_031179905.1 Bacillus sp. (in: firmicutes)
CAGTCCGAAACAATGGATTTGGAAAATACCTTTCTATTGGGGAATTGTTCATCTAGGAGTATTGGGGGAAGTTATTTTAAAAAACTCTATAATATTTAAATTTGAGCCAGAGTGGGACTTATGGGACAGTTATACACTGTGGTGGATAAATTACCTGTTATTTGAATTGTTAGGCGAGAAGATTATTCCGCCGGGAAAAAGAAAACCATTGGCTGCTGATTCCATGCGATATGGTGCCTGGGCTTGGATTGTGCTGCATGTTATTTTCATAACGACAATCTTTTTAGCAGGAATATATGTGGGGGTAACTGTGTTTAAAAAATAGTTCTCTTAAAAAAATGATTGTCAGATGAATATGGAGCATGATAGTATTAGTTGAAATTAAATCCCTTTAATTTGGTCCAGAGAGTCCAAAAAGGCGAAAGTAAACTCATAAATATTCTTTAATGATGTCTATGAATACCCTTTTGTCCTTTGGATGAGAGGGTATTTTTTATAACTATACTTTTAATTAAGTCCTGTGAGGCTTGAAAGGAGAATGACAAAATTGGATTATCGCAAAAAAACAGTCGTCGCATCAGTAGCCGGATTGACATTAGAGGGCATGGATATCATGTTTATCTCCTTTGCAATGTCGATGATTATTGCAGATTTTCATATTGATATGGCGGCGGGAGGACTAATTTCCTCTATTACTAACATAGGAATGCTTGCTGGGGGAGTTATCTTCGGCATTTTAGCAGATAAATTCGGGAGAGTCAGAGTCTTTACTTACACAATTCTTCTATTTGCAGTCGGAACAGCATTAACTGGACTGGCTCAAAATATTGAACAAGTATATATTTTTAGATTTATTGCAGGTCTTGGAGCAGGTGGAGAATATGGTATCGGGATGGCTCTTGTTGCAGAAGCCTGGCCAAAGAATAAACAAGGGCGAGCCTCTTCTTATGTAAGTGTCGGTGCGCAATACGGTGTTATTTTAGCAGCTTTGCTTAGTGCGATGATCCTTCCTGCATGGGGATGGAGAGGGTTATTCTTCGTTGGTTTGGCACCAGTAATCTTTGCCTTTATTGTCCGTAAAAAACTTGATGAATCTCCAGAATGGCTGGCATCACAAAAGAATAAACAAGCTGTAAAAAAAGAAGGGAAACTAAAGCAATTATTTGCTACTCCTAGAATTACAGCAACAACGATTGCATTGGCAGTAATGGCAACAGTGCAAATTGCAGGCTATAATGGCTTGATGATTTGGCTGCCGTCTATGCTGCAGCAATCCCAAGGACTGTCTGTTTCAAGCTCTGCTCTTTGGACAATCAGTACTGCAGCTGGAATGATTGCTGGGATGCTGACATTTGGACAATTTATTGACAGGCTTGGTATGAAACGATCCTATGGAATATTCCTATTTGCTTCCGCAGTAGCTGTATTTCTTTATTCTTACGCGTCAGGCAGCTTTGGCCTATTAGTAGGCGGCGCAATTGTTGGCTTCTTTTCAAATGGAATGTTTGCAGGGTACGGTGCATTAATCAGCAAGTACTATTCAGTAGAAATACGCAGTACTGCAACGAACACAATTTTTAATTTCGGACGAGCTTTAGGCGGCCTATCTCCGATATTAGTAGGTTATATTTTGCAGAATGCCAACGTAACAGTGGCAATGGGATATTTAGCAATGCTTTACTGCATTTCCTTTATAGCGATGATAAGCTTGCAAAAAGGGAAAGGCCGTGAGAGCAAACTTAACTCTTTATCAAAAGCCTTATGACAATGATTCAAGCCATTCTCTTTATTTGAGAATGGCTTGTTTATTTATATAGTAAAGAAATTAGCTGTGGCCAACAACCTGATGAGGTACATATGGCTCTTCAAGAAATGTAATGTCTTCAGGTGAGAGTTTAAGTGACAGAGCCCCTGCAGCATCCTCAAGATGGGACAGCTTAGTAGCACCAATAATCGGAGCTGCCACTTGTTCTTTTTGCAGTAACCAAGCGAGTGCAATATGAGTGCGTGCAATACCATATTTTTTTGCTAAAGATGCGACACGCTCGATAACTAAACGGTCTGCACTTGCTGTTGCATCATATTTCGATTTCTGAATTTGATCTGTTTCAGAACGATGTGTTGTGATAGATAAGTCACGTGTTAATCTTCCAGAGGCCAATGGGCTGTATGGAGTAATCGCTATTTTTTCTTCCTTGCACAGTGGCAGCATTTCACGTTCTTCTTCACGGTAAATAAGATTTAGATGGTTTTGCATGGACACAAATTTAGTCCAGCCATTTTTTTCAGCTGTATGCATGGCCTTTTGGAATTGCCAAGCAAACATAGCAGAAGCGCCAATATATCTGGCCTTTCCCGCCTTAACGACATCGTGCAAAGCTTCCAGAGTCTCTTCAATAGGGGTATTGTAATCCCAGCGATGGATGATATAAAGGTCCACATAATCAGTTTCTAATCTTTGCAGGCTTTTATCAATTTGACTCATAATCGCTTTTCTGGACAGACCAGAACCATTTGGACCTTGGTTCATTTGACCATGGACTTTCGTCGCAATGACAACCTCATCACGGTTAGCGTATTCTTTTAAAGTTCGGCCAAGAATTTCCTCACTAGCACCCAGTGAGTAGACGTTGGCTGTATCAAAAAAATTAATCCCTAAATCAAGTGCTCTTTTAATAACAGGGCGCGAGTTCTCCTCGTTTAATACCCATTGGTGCAGCCACTTGCTGGCATCGCCAAATCCCATACATCCAAGACATAATCTAGATACATCTAATCCTGTATTGCCAAGCTTTATATACTCCATTTACTTCTTCCTCACTTTCCTGTATAAGATATAATAATTATCTCATATAGCACATTGAAATCTTTAGCCCATTACTATCAAGTGATTGCCTAATCCTCTCGTATTACGTGATTGTTATAAATAAAAATAGATAGAACAGCAGAAAGATTCTGCTGTTCTATGATCTAATCATTTAAAAATTCGCATCGGCAAATTAGTCAAAGACTGACCAGTTGCAGATGCAGATAAGTGTGCTTCTAAATCAAAGCCTTCAACCGATTCAATGCGAGAAAATTTACGCAAGAATGCTTCTAAGACAATTTTCATCTCCAATCGGGCTAGCGGTGCACCTAAACAGAAGTGTGGTCCATTGCCGAATGTGAGATGTTTTTTGTTATTTGGTCGATGAATATCTAAGGTGAAGGGGTCTTCAAACATATTTTCATCCATATTGCTTGCACTCATCCAAGCAATAACCACATCTCCCTTTTTCAGCTCCACTCCTAATAAATTGTTATCCTGCTTAACAGTACGGTCTCTTCTCGACAAATGGAACCGGTAGCGGAGCATTTCCTCGACGGCATTTGGGACGAGTTCCAAATTGCCGCGCAGTTCTGGATATAATGCTGTATTATCGTACAGTAGTGAATAGAAGGTGTTGGCAATAGCATGACTTGTTGTTTCAACACCTGCACCTAAAAGCACCATTGTCACCTGCACTATTTCTTCATCTGTAAACCTATCCCCGTCCACTTCAGCCCGAATGAGATCGGATATGATATCGTCTGTTAAATTTATGCGCTTTTGGACGACAATCGGATAGAGAAACTGAAAATATTCTATAGCGGCCTGTTGCTTCTGAAGCTCAATATCCTTTATCCTCTGCCTATCGTACGGCTGGAAAAGGATATCAACCCATTTTTTGAACTGATTTCGATTATTAACCGGCACGCCAAATAAATCAGCGATGACAATACAGGGAAAAGGAGCTGCTAATGCTTCGACAATGTTAACAACCGTATTGTTCTTTATGCCATCTACAAGTTCTTCGGCAATCTGCCTGATTCGAGGTTCCCAATCCTTCAAGCTCCGAGGTGTAAAAGCAGAAGCTAACAACGATCTGCTTTTCCTGTGTTGCGGAGGATCAAGATTAGTAATATTTATTGGTGATCGTTTGTCTGAATTACTTTCGTTCTTTGCCC
The DNA here is from genome assembly GCA_031179905.1 of Bacillus sp. (in: firmicutes). Classification (GTDB taxonomy): domain Bacteria; phylum Bacillota; class Bacilli; order Bacillales; family Cytobacillaceae; genus Niallia. The sequence continues at coordinate 3,988 of JAPSHL010000243.1, forward strand.
CGACAAAAATAGTTGTTCTAGAGCCTGTGCTGGAAAAATACTCATGGTTGCTTAACACTTGTTTAACATGCTCATATTGAAACACATTCCATGTATCGGTTTCCTTATGAAAGAAAACGGGATGTTCCTCCAACATTTTTTTGTACCATGCAATTGGAAAAAATTCGTCTGTGCGAGATTGAAAATTTGTGATTTCTTTAATGGGGATTACTTCTTTTATCATTTTGATGACCTCCTCCTACAAATAGATAAAATGGTTTTATATAATCATGCTAAGTGCATGTAATTCCCAATTTGAGCGAGGAAAGCTTGTAATATCTCTGTTTCTACTATACTCTAATTTGAGTATTGAAATGTAGTAAACACTATCATAATTAACAAAAATAGGTAAAAATCCTTTGATAATACTCTAATAAACTTGTTATTGTAAACGTGTTCTTTTATAATCAGAAAAAAGATGTTGGAAAAAACTTTCTTCGCTACTTATTAGGAGTGATTTGGTGGATTTGAATAAGTATATATCCGGAAAAATTTCTCTAAATGATTATATTCATCGTATAAACCAAAGTGGTGCTGTTTTTCATGTTCATTATTGGGGAGTTATGCCAAAGCATTATGATAATCAGATGCATAAGCATTCTTTTTTAGAGGTATGTTTTGTTGTCGAGGGAGAAGGCGTTTATATAGATGAACAGCGCAGTTATGCCCTCCAAAGTAACACCATTTTTTTATCAAGACCAGAAGTACTCCATCAAATAAAAAGCGAACAGGGCCTTTCCCTGTTATATGTTGCCTTTGAACTGATTGAATCAGAGTCGTCAGAAAGCTGGTTTAAAATTATTGAATCAGCAAAAAAATGTGCATCGGTTGTTTTACATAATAATAGTGATACGGAAACAAGTTTTTTATGGAAATCCTTGCTTATCCAGGCTACAAAGCATAAACATGAATTTTTTGAGGAAATGCTTGTTAATATTGCCGGATCACTTTTAATTTCGATTCTTCAGGATTTTGTTCCTGACTTGAACAAAGGCAATCAGATGAATGTGCCAGATCAGCATTCAGATCTTCTTACACAGGCGCGCCTGTATATTCATGATAACTTATCTAATTGCTTGAAGCTCACGGAGGTAGCCAGACACCTGCATATTTCTGGCAGGCATTTGTCCCGGATTTTTGTATCGGAATTAGGGGTGAGCTACTCAAAATATGTGCAGGATGAAAGGATAAAGAAAGCGAGCACCCTACTAAAAAAGACGAATTTATCATTAAAGGAAATTGCTGAAGAAACAGGATTTATGAATGTTCAGTATTTTACGAGAGTTTTCACTTCCATGATGCAAACCTCACCAGGCCGTTTTAGATCAATGTTTATCAATATCCACACAA
>JAPSHL010000244.1 GCA_031179905.1 Bacillus sp. (in: firmicutes)
TATATTCAAGCACTCGTTCTTGTTCAGAAATTTCCACTTGGAGTACACGTTCTAATATATTTAATCCTACCACTTTGCCTCTTCCATCAGGTGTAGTGATCCACTCACCTAAATCCGGGAGCTGCTCTTTTGCAGACTCATATTCATCGTTCTCATATTTGAGACAGCACATAAGTCTGCCGCAAAGTCCTGAGATTTTTGTTGGATTTAAGGAAAGGTTCTGGTCTTTAGCCATTTTGATTGATACCGGCTCAAAATCACCTAAAAATGTAGAACAGCAAAGCATTCTCCCACATGGTCCGATGCCGCCAAGCATTTTTGCTTCATCGCGGACACCAATCTGGCGCAGTTCAATTCTAGTTCTAAAAATCGCAGCTAAATCCTTAACTAGTTCACGAAAATCTACTCTGCCGTCTGCGGTAAAATAAAAAATTACTTTATTGCGATCAAATGTATATTCTACATCCACAAGCTTCATATCCAACTCATGCAGATTTACCTTCTCACAACAAACCTCATATGCTTCTTTTGCTGCAGCCCGATTTTCATCTACAATCATTTGGTCTTTTTGATCCGCGATTCGGAGTACCTTCTTAAGAGGTAAGACTACATCATTTTCGTCAACCTGCTTGGGAGCAATGACAACTTTCCCATACTCCACACCACGCACTGTTTCTACGATTACGAAATCCTCTTTTTGGATATCCATATCATTCGGATCAAAGTAATATATTTTTCCAGCTTTTTTAAAGCGGATTCCTACAACATTATACAACTGAAGATCCCTCCTGCAGCTTCAATACAAGCTGTTCCATCAATAACTGTGGATTCATATTACCCTGCAGCTTTCGTTTAGCTTCAAAGATGGATGTCATTTGTTCTGTCAGCATTTGGGATGATGTTTTAAGGGCAAGTTCTTCTAACTGTTGCCGTTCATTTATATAGACTATTTGTTCATCCTTACCTAGTTGAATATATAGTAAATCCTTGAACAGCAGCAACAGTAAATCCAATCCCCTATCATACTGATCTTTCTCTTTGAAATGAACAAACCACTCTCTTTGAAGGGCAACTAATGCTTCTAAAGGATTTCCTTTAAGAGTCATATACAATTTTACCACTATTTTTTGCGCTTGTACAAACCATTCATCAGAACTTAGTCGAAACGCTTCATCATAATCATTGGTAATTTGCGCAATTATAGGCGCACCACTTGCTGTCATTCCATTTGCTATTAGCTGCTCCTGCATTTTTATTGGAGAAAGAGGTGTAAAGGATAAGACTTGGCATCTTGATAAAATGGTTGGGAGAATCTGATGAAGTTGTTCAGTCAATAATATCGCTGTAGTTTCTGCATGTGGTTCTTCCAAAAATTTCAGCAGACTGTTTGCTGCATTCGTTGTCATTTTATCTGCATGTACTATAACATAAATCTTCTGTCTTGATTCTACACCTGTCTTGGAGAACTCCTCCTGCAGGCTTTGAATTTGGTTCTTCTTAATGGACAAACCATCCGGTACGACAATATGTACGTCCGGATGGTTGTTATTATTTATTCGTTTGCAATTTGAGCATTCCTCACAAGGCTTATAACCATCAATAACCCTCGCGCAAAGGATGCTTTTAGTAAGGATTTGGCTTACATCCTTTTTGCCAGTCCCTCTCATACCTTCAAACAGATAAGCATGCGCTAAACGGCCTTTTTTTATGCTGTTCTGCACCATTCTTAGCACAATTGGCTGCTCCTGTTCAAGCTGTTCCCATGTTTTTATCAACACGATCACTCTCTTACATATATATATTAATTAATAAGCCTTTTATTTCTCCAATTTTCCCCAAGATATTCAGGCCATTCTTTTCCTTGCTCATTACCTCTTCTGTCAGCTCGACAAGCTTTTCATCTACAACCTGAACTACACTTAAATCACGGCCTTGTCCAAAATGATCCCATGATTTATCCTTTTTTAATCCTATACCGTAATCAACGGCTTCCTTTACAAACTGCTTGACCAATGACTTGAACTTGTTCAAATCCTTAAGATTTTGAGATCTGCCTAATCTGTTACCAGTATCATCAATACTTTTAATCAATGTTTGCAGCTGTCCAGTTTGTAGCTTTTCACTCTGCTTTGTGACAAGCTCTCTAAATTTCATTTCTGCTTGCCCGCTTTTTATCTCTTGCTTAGTAGCATCTGTACTCACACGAATGTCTTTATTTATTTTCATTAGTATCCTCCGATAAAAGCATCATCAAAAAATCCTTTATATATAGAGGGGGGTGTTAAAATTAAGCTAAGCTCCAACCATACTCTTGTGCCTTAGAATTGCTTGAACTGTTCAACAGGCAATACGAACACGGTTGCTCCACCTACCTCCACCTCAACAGGATATGGCACATATGAATCAGCATTTCCTCCCATAGGTGACACTGGAGCAACAAGCTGATCACGTGATTGGCAGTTTTCTTTTATTATTTGCAGAGCTTTTTCCACACGAATATCTTCTGTCCCTATCATAAAGGTTGTATTCCCAGATTTCAAAAATCCACCGGTACTAGCTAACTTTGTAGCTCTAAAGTTATGTTCTACAAGAGCATTCAATAACTTAGCACTGTCTTTATCTTGGATTACCGTTAAAATTAACTTCATTTTATCCAACCCCTTTATTATAGTTTTGCCAGAATTACTGCTTTTTCCTATTATAACAATAAATAATTAAACAGACATATATATATGAAAAAAATGCTGGTTCGCATTATTTATTCAACAATGAATCAATGGCATGAAGAGCTTGTTCAAAAACATCTTCTATTCCTTGTGATGCTTCCAGCTTATACAGCCTGTCAGGAAACTTTTCTATCACTTTGTAATAGCCCTCTTGTACACGCTTATGGAAGTCTAACTGCTCCAAATCCAGCCTATTAATTTCCCGATCTGTTGATTTGTTGATTCTAGCTAGGCCTGTTTCTGGATCGAGATCAAAATACAGCGTTAAATCAGGCATTACACTACTAATTGCAAACTCATTTATTTTCCAGATTTCATCTATTCCTATGCCTCTGGCAAAGCCTTGATAGGCAAGCGAACTGTCTATAAAACGGTCAGATAGGACGATGTTACCTTCTTCTAATGCAGGTATGACCTTCTCGACTAAATGCTGTCTTCTAGCAGCAGCATATAATAAGGCCTCTGTCCTTCCATCCATCTCTGTATTTTCAGGATTTAGGATTATTTCACGAATCCTTTCTGCAATCCTTATTCCTCCAGGTTCTCTTGTCTTAACAATCTTGATGCCTTTCTCTTTATAATGCTTATACAGCATCTCTAAAATGGTTGTTTTACCGGCGCCTTCAGGCCCTTCCATTGTAATAAAAATTCCTTTTGTCATGTTATTCTCCTTACTTCTTTATAAAGACAGTAATTTTGCCTTCATGTATGGTTGAATTGCCTTGGAACTTACAGCCATTAGCAGCCAATATCTTTAGTTGTTCAATATGACGATCAGTTATTGCCTCTCCCGGCATAAGCAGAGGTACCCCTGGAGGATAGGGAATAATAGAATCTGCATTTATTTTGTTTATGGAATCATCTAATAAAATTTCCTGCTTAGAGTAATTAGTTTGCTCCAATTCATTTATCTTTAATTCTACTATATTACTAAACAGATTTATAGCTGCACCTTTATCTTCCTCCACTGGCAAATTCCTCGCCTCAAATGGACTGACAACCTTTTTAATTCTCTCAAATGCATCCTCAAAAGGATATAACATCTTGTTTTTTAGTAAAGGAAGTACTAGTAAAACATTATGTATGTCTGCCATTTCACAATAAACTCCAACTTCCTCAAGCTTCTCCTGAAGTTCAAAACCAGTCAATTCGCATCTGCTTTGGATGGTTAATTTCAAGGGGTCACCAGCTTTATCATTAAAATCCATTACTTTCAGTTGCTTTAATGTTGACAATTCAGCTTTAAACTTTGTCAACTCTTCTATTAGGTAAATACTGTCCTCCTTCTTATAAGTACCCAAATAACTTCTCGCCAAATCAAGGGACGCCATAATTAGATAAGAAGGGCTGCTTGATTGGAGCATATTCAAATACATTTGCAGTTTATCTAAAGAAACCTTCCCCGTATTAAAATGGAGATAAGAACCCATTGTTAAGGCAGGCAGCGTTTTATGTGCAGATTGGACGACAATATCTGCTCCTAGCTCAATGGCCGATAGAGGAAAATGAGATGATGCAATAAAGTGAGCTCCGTGTGCTTCGTCCACTAATACTGTTATTCCATGCTTGTGAGCTATCTCTATTATCTTGCCTAATTCTCCAACCATTCCATAATAATTAGGCGAAGTGAGAATAAGAACCTTTGCCTTTGGATATTGTTTTATTGCTGCTAAAATTGTTTCACATGAAACAGTGCCTTCCACCTTCCACTTTTTGTCATAATTTGGACTTAGCAGAATAGGTTTTCCCTTCGAAAGCTTTATGCCATTCATAACAGATTTATGACTGTTCCTCTGTACAAGAACTTGGTCTCCTTCATTTACAGCTGACATAATCATGGCTAAATTGCCTACTGTCGAACCATTGACCAAAAAGAAGCTCTTTTGTGTATTATATAATGCTGCTAACAGAGTCTCTGCCTCTAAAATCACACCACTTGCTGAATGCAAGTCATCTAGTCCGTTTAGTTCTGTTACATCAAAATCCCAGGCATTATTCATCAATGATTGTTTATGCATAAGAGAGCCGTTTTTATGTCCTGGGACATGAAAAGAAATTGGTTTATCCTGAATAAATTGTTCCAATCTAGTATATAAAGGCGTCTTTTCCTGCACTATTCTTCCTCATTTCCATTTTCCTTTTTGCTTCTTTTATTGTACCATTGCGTAACTATGAATCAAATCCGAGTTTTAGCTTCTTATTCAGACAAGATAGGTTTATAAATTATCAGAATATTGTATACAGGTGTGAATTTTTGGCGAGACTGTTTTTAGGGAGGTGAGGCCAAGTGAATATAGATTCACAGAAAACGATTCAGACTTATGTAGAGAAATGTATGTTTTGCGAGCAGCAAAACATACCAGGTATACACCTTTATCAGTCACTGATTTGTAGTAAATGTGAATTTGAAATGTTGAATACGAAGACAAGTGATATAAAATATAAATTTTTTATCCATAAGCTTAAAGATGCTCAATATGCTATGCAAAGACGGCAAGCTCAATAACAACAAAAAAGCACCTAGATAAACTAGATGCTTTTTTTAGTGCCTGGCGACGTCCTACTCTCACAGGGGGAGAGCCCCCAACTACCATCGGCGCTGAGAAGCTTAACTTCCGTGTTCGGTATGGGAAC
>JAPSHL010000245.1 GCA_031179905.1 Bacillus sp. (in: firmicutes)
TGATAAAACTTGGTTGTTCCCAATATTGAATTGCAGAATATTTAAGGATAACTATGTGTAAATTTCTCATAGACCCCGACAATAGTGACTAAACTCGCTTGTTTACTTACTTTATTTACAATCTCATCCTAACACAAAAAAAGATCCTGCCCAGCACAGGATCTAGCATTAAAGTTATTTCACTAACACAGTTGTATTAGCAGGTAAAGTTAATGTCGATTTATTCATTATCGCCCCATCTTCACTCGCAAATACTATCTCGCCATTACCAGAAATATTAACAGTTACTGCCTCATTAGAAATATTATGATAAACCTGTAAGGTACTATGATGGAACGTACGTTTATAGGTGACTATTTTGAGATTATTGACCTCATTTCCTTCTATATTTCCTTTTACTAACTCTTCATACTGTTGGCGGACACGGATCATTTTACGATAATGGTTTAACAAGGATTCTTGATCGTTGTCTTGTGCTTCAACAGATATACCATTTCCGCCGACGTTGTATGCAGGTGTTTGCCAGCTTGTTTGTCCTTCCCCGTTGCCTTCATACCAGCGGAATGGCTCGCGGATAAGCTCATCTGGTTTTTCGCCTGTCATTCCAATTTCTTCTCCATAATAGATAAACGGATTACCTGGCAGTGTCAAAAGAATCGATGCGGCCGACTTAGCTTTAGCTGTATCATTGTTCAGCTCGCTCATTACACGGTTTTGGTCATGATTTGATAAGAAAATGGCATCAATTATAGTGGGATTATAGGTGCGGTAAAGTGCATCGGTTGCTAGTGCTGCTGCGGTTATGCCTTGATCTGTGCCATTTTTGACTGAATGGACAATTTTGTCTGCTAAATTAAAGTTAAACGCTGAATCTAATGACTGATAGTACGGTGCTACTACCTCTGGCAAATCCCAAACCTCGCCAACTAAATACACATCAGGATTCGTCTCCTGCATAACTGCTCTGAATTCTTTCCACCATTCGAGGTTATTGGATGCGCCATCTCGAGTTTGCCCTTTAAAAATATGCATCGCAGCATCCAACCGGAAACCGTCTGCACCTTGGTTGAGCCAAAACTGGCCAATTTTGATAATCTCTGCTCTTACTTCTTGATTATCAAAATTTAAATCAGGCATGCCAGACCAAAACGTGCCGAAATAATAGCCCTCTCCATTTGGGTTTTTATACCAGACTCGCTGTCCCCATGAGCCAGTTTCGTTTAAATCGGCACTTTCATCTGCCCATACATAATAAGTACGATATTTACTGTTCACATCTTGGCTGGCTTCTTTAAACCACGGATGCTCACTGCTTGTATGATTGACAACTAAATCCATAATTACCTTCATGCCACGTTTATGTGCATCACTAGTCAGTTTTCGAAAATCTTCCAACGTTCCATATTCAGGATCTATACTATAGTAATCTGTCACATCATATTTATGGTAGCTTGGTGAGGTATTTATCGGCATTAACCACATCCCATTTACTTGCAAGTCACTGCTGATATTGGCATTTCCATCATTCAAATAATCAAGCTTACTAATTACCCCTTTTAAGTCACCATGCCCATCACCATCAAAATCATAAAAAGATTTCACAAAGATTTCATAAAAAACACCGTTTTTATCATTTTGGTTTTTCCCGCTTCGAGCAATTACCTCAGATGATAAACTAACAGCCTGCGGCAATGACAATTTTACTCCGTACCATTTTCTCAATTGCCTTCCCCCTTTTATTATGAAATCGCTTACAAATTAACTATACCTGTATGGAAAACAGGTTGCAAATATTTGGGGTAAATTGATTCTTTTTACATGTTTCAAGAAACGAAGGGTCCTTTTATATAACTATTTTGAATGCATAGTTGATTGTACTGTTCCAATCGTTTTTTGAACCAAAAAGGAAGAGGCGGGGATTATCCCAACCTCTTTAAATTTTTATTCTACTGCTTTTCCAGTCATATCCTCATAATCTTTACACATTATTTCCCATGATTTTTTAATATCTTCATCTAATCCAAATAGTCCGCTGCGACCGATGATATAAATATCAGGATCTGCTGCATCAATTCTTTTAAATGTTTTTCTGCTAGATGATCCATCCATCTCAATAACAAATTGATACCCTTTTTCGTCACGTAATTCTCTTAATGCAACAATTTTATCTAGGGTGCTTTCAATAAAGCGTTGTCCAGCGAAGCCTGGATCCACTGTCATAATGGTGATTTTATCCACTAAATCAATATAAGGGAAAATTGTTTCAATAGGAGTTTCTGGATTTAATACTACCCCTGCTTTTAGTCCAGCATCATGTATTTGATCAATTAATCGGAAAGCTAGGCCATCCAGTACTTCTGCATGCATACAAATCCATTCACACTTTAAATCAACTAATTGTTGTACCCAGAAGCTTGGATTCGTTACCATAAGGTGAGCAGACACCGGTAAATCACTTATTTTTCGCACCTCTTGGATAAACCATGGGGATAATGTGATATTTGGAACATAATGCCCATCCATAATATCAATATGATAAGAATCTACATGATCGTTTAAAAAAGTAATTTGCTCTTTAAACTTATCTAAATCCATTGTCATTAGTGATGGTGAAAATTCTATTTTTTTCATACTCTATTAATCCTCCAAAAGATCTCTAGTTTCATTAGGAATAATAAAATGCTCTGGTATTATTCCTAAGTTTATGACTATAACATTGACCGTCTTCTAAAAAAGCCCCATTTAGCACGCTTACATTTTTTTATAGAATTTGAATATCATCTAAATCGATATCTTCTTCTTCTACCTCTACTCGCTCATCTTCTTTTACATTTTTCTTTATTAAGGCCAAGGCTAACCCTGTTACAACAACGTTTACTAAGATAGCTGCAACACCAGCCCATGGATTTGACATTGTCGGCAGCATAAATACGCCACCGAATGGTACAGTTGCATCTGCCCCTAACACCATGGTTACTGCTCCACCAGCTGCTCCACCAATGGCTACAGCAGTTACAGTACGAACAATATCATTCATAACAATTGGAATTACACCTTCCACAATGTTAACAACACCCATTGGCACTGCTGATTTCAATGTCTCCACTTCTGATCGTGTATAAATATTTTTCTTGAAGATTTTTGCAATAAAGTAAGCTAATCCAAATCCGATTGGAGTTGCTGTATTTACTAATTGTAAAGCTGTGATAGGTCCATTAATTCCTTCTGCTTGCATAGTCAATACGAAGGCAAATACCGTTTTGTTAATTGGTCCACCAAAGTCAACTCCACTCAATAGACCTACAATTCCTCCAAATACTAGTAAGGAAGAGGTTCCTAAACTGTTTAAGCCATCTGTTAATAAAGATGTAAGTGCAGCAACAGGAATCCCAATAATGTAAACCATGATTAATCCACCAATAATAGAGGTGAAAAACGGAACAATTAAAGTCGGCATTAATCCTCTAGCCCAACTAGGAACTTTAAAATGTTTAATAATAGCTACTGCAAGATAACCAGATAAAAATCCTCCTAAAATACCACCAATAAAGCCAGCACCAATTGCATTAGCACTTAATCCAATAATGAACCCTGGAGCAATTCCTGGTTTACCAGCAATAGAATAAGAAATTCCTGTTGCGATAACGACAGGTAGTAGACCTAAACCTGCTCCACCCATTGTTGCTAAAGCATCCCATAAGGAAAACTCCCCTTGTATTAAAGAACCTTGACTAGTTCCTCCAAAAGCCATACCAATTGCGATTAAGAAACCTGCTCCACAAACAATTGGAATTAAGTATGAAATGGCTGTTAATAAATGGCCTTTTAGATTTAATTTTTTTAATCCACTCACTATTAACCCTCCTAATTAAAGACCGTCTTCAATAAATCTACTTCTATATGATTTCTCAGCTGCATAAAGCTTCCTTTACATCTTCAGCGTTTTTGGACTGTAGCATCTTCTCAATTACTTCATCATTTCCTAGCTTTCTTGCAAATAATGATAATAATTTAAGATGACTTTGTGCACCATCTTCGTTTCCTACCGCAAACAAAATGATCCCCTTTACTCCTTTACCGTCGAGAGTTTCCCAAGCAATTTCTTCTTGAGTAATGCCAATCGCTACTCCTATTTTTTCGACAGAATCACTTTTTCCATGAGGAATAGCAATATAATTTCCGATTCCGGTTTGTCCTATCGCTTCCCTAGCATAGATATCCTTAGTAAACTCTTCAATATCTTTAATGTATTCGTTTTCAAATAAGACCTGAGCTAATTCTTGAATAGCTTCTTCCTTACTCTTAGCACTCATATTAGTTTTAATTGTGTTTAAATCTACAATATTTTTTACTTCCATGATTAGCTCTCCTTTTTAAATTATTTCTGTTGGTTGACAACCTCTGCTGCTTTTTCTATTAATTTATTTGGTGATTTAACCGCTATTTCTGTTGTAACTTGGATAATTCTTTTGCCGTCGAAGCGTTCTCTTCCTGCGATTTTAACATCTGTCGCTAAAATAACGATGTCTGCTTCTGCTATTTGTTGTTGGCTCAATTCATTCTCTGTTCCAATTGTTCCTTGTGTTTCAATATGAATTTCATGACCTGCTTTCTTTCCAGCATTCTCCAATTTCTCCTGAGCGATATACGTGTGGGCAATTCCAACTGTACATGCTGCAACTCCTACTATTTTCATGATTATTCCTCCTAATATTTTATAATTCTATTTATTAATTCTTCTTTTTCATGACTGTTTAATAATTGGTCTAGATACTTTTCATCTGCTAAAGATCTAGTAAATAAGGAGATTCTCTTCTTAATATTAACGCTTTCATTTTTCTTTAATAAAATCACAATAACAAGACATATATTTTTTGTCTGGCAATCCCAAGTTTCGATTGGTTTTGCTAAACGGAAAAATAAAATTTGACTTTTCTCTAGTTGTTCGCTTTCGATATGGGGCAACATGACATGTTCAGCGATTATTGTACTGCCCACTTTTTCTCTTTCAATTAATTGATGGATGACTTCTTCCCTTGACATAGGATTATCTTGTCCTACAATTTCAGCAATAAAAGAGTGTACCTCTGCTTTTGTTTCTAACTCACAATTAAAATAAACCTGATAGAGTGAATTAATTTCCATGATAAACTTCCTCTATCTTTCCCTGAAGTCTCTTCTGGTCATCAATTGTAAACATCGCACTCACTAAAAGATAAGGAATACGTACATCCTCCTTAATATGCACCGTACTCAGAATCAACTCTGCATCTGCATATTTCTCTTTTAGCATTTGAGTATTTCGTGATGCTACCACATCAACAATTTCTAACTCTGGGAATTTCTTTGAAACATATG
>JAPSHL010000246.1 GCA_031179905.1 Bacillus sp. (in: firmicutes)
TGGTGACTGTTCAATAGAATTATCTTATGAAATTAGTGAACGCATCAGAAAATCTGTCGTAAATCCACATGTTTAATGGAGAAACGCTGAAAGTTACCGTATCCAGTGGAGTGTCTGTTGATAAAACAGTAAATGATATTAGCCTTTTATTTGAAAAAGCCGATAAAGCATTATATCAAGCGAAAAGATTAGGTCGTAAATCAAGTTGTTTATAAATGAATAAGAGCGCTGTATTTAAGCAGCGCTCTTATTTGTGGTTTTCTACTCTTATGATCTCTCTGTCCAAATAGGAGGGTATAAATGAAAACTAAATTATCTGAAAAAATGTTGACAGTTAATTTGAAAGGGGTTACAATCAATTCGAAAAGGAAAGTACTTTCCTAAATTAATATAACTTTAATTGAAGTCTAAAAAATTAATTATATTTTTTTTAGGTATTTAGGAAAGACTTTCCTAAATGAAGGGGGTATCATATTGAAAGTGTTAAATGTTGGATTAATCGGTGCAGGTCGTATGGGAGCATTTCATGGGGAAAGTATCGCTAAACGGATACCACATGCAAAGTTATATGGAATCGCAGATCCATTTCATGATGCCGCACTGAAACTGGCAGAAAAAATAGGCGGAGATATTAAATCATATACTGATCCTAATGAACTAATCGCAGATCCTAATGTGGATGCAGTCATAATAGCATCTCCTGCTAGAACACATGCTAAAACTGTGATTATTGCAGCTGAAAATGGCAAGGCTGTTTTTTGTGAAAAGCCAATGGCTGTAACGTTAGAGGAAGCGGATAATGTACTAAAAGCAGTGGAGGAAAACAATGTCACACTCCAAGTAGGGTTTAACCGCCGTTTTTCCGCTGGGTTTAAAAGAGCCCATGAGGAAATTCTAGCAGGTAATATAGGTACTCCTCAATTATTGCGGTCTTTAACAAGAGATCCAAAACTAGGAGATCTATCTCTATCACCACAGTGGACTATATTTTTAGAAACTTTGATTCATGATTTTGATGCATTATTGTATTTGAATCCTGGTGCCTCACCTGTGGAGGTATATGCAGCAGCCGATGCACTAATAAGGCCAGATTTTAAGGATAAAGGTTTTCTAGATACTGCAGTTGTAACTGTTAAATTCGATAATGGCGCGATTGCCACGGCAGAAGCAAACTTTCAGGCAGCGTACGGCTATGATGTGAGAGGAGAGGTTTTTGGCTCAGGGGGCATGTTGACAATCGGGGATATTAGAAATTCCCATATGACTAGATATACAGACACAGGAGTAAGTTATGATACACACCGCTATGACCAAGACCTTCTTTATGATGCGTACGTTGCCGAAGTTAGTTCCTTTGTTGATTCGATTCTATTTTCTGAGCCGGCTGCCCCAACAGGAGAAGATGCTCGTGCTGCTCTATTAATAGCATTGGCAAGTATTGAATCCTATAAGACAAATAAACCAGTCAAATTAAAGAATGGTGTTCTGCAGTATCAGTAAACATCAGTCAGCTTTTTTACTGATACTCCCTGTCTGTTCGTTTATACTTAGAATATCAACTGCAGGGAAAGGTGACTTACAATGAAGCCAACAATATATGATGTTGCGACAAAAGCAAACGTTTCGATTTCTACGGTATCTAAAGTATTGAATGGAACAGGAAGCATCAGTGAAAAAACCAAAAGACGGGTGTTGGATGTTGTTGAAGAATTACAATTCCAGCCTAGTCTAGTTTCTTCAGCTAAAAAGGCCATGAAAACAATTGGTTTGTTGATACCAGACGTTTCTAACCCTTTTATGGCTGAAATTACTAGAGTTATTGAAGATCATGGCAGAAAAAAGGGCTTTAATGTCATGATATGTTCGACAGATAATGACTCTACTAAAGAAGAAGAATATATTTATATGCTGAAACAAAAGTATGTGGATGGGATGATTATTGCAACTGGTTTAAAAAACACCCGTGCAGTGCGAGAGCTGATTGAAAGCGATATGCCCGTTGTTATGCTTTCCCGTGAGGTTCCGTATTTGCCAGTGCATACTGTATTGGCAGATGATTTTCAAGGGGGATACGAAGCTGCTGTTCATTTATCTCAATTAGGACACAAAAGAATAGCGATGATAGTTGAGAATATCAGCAATCCAACAATAAAGCAGCGTGTGAATGGATTTAAAGAAGGTCTGCTTGTTTCAGGGATTGTATTACAAGATAACTCTATCTATTACAGTTCACTTGATTTAGAAGAGAGTAAGCAGTTGAGTCAAAGGATATTAGCCGAACAGAACGAACGTCCAACTGCAATCTTTGTTTCAACTGAAATGCTGGCATTTGGTGTTTTGCATGCTGCTAAAATACTAAATTTGGATGTTCCAAGCCAATTATCACTAGTCGGTTTTGATAACAGTATTCTCGCTAAGCTGAGCAACCCGCAATTAACTACTATCGCACAGCCAATTGTGGAAATGGGTTCCAAGGCAATTGAGTTGCTCGTCGCAGAAATTACAAATAAGGACCAAGGGAAAAGCAAGGTAATGCAGCGGATTATTCTATCACCGTGCTTAATCGTTCGAGAGTCCACAGCGGAAGTGAAAAAAATATAGAGAAATACTAACAACCATTGTAGTGAGATAACAATATACTTAGATTACCTATCACATCAAATTTGTTATCTCCTATTGCTGAATTTTTTTAGTGGAAAAATGAACAGTAGGAGGGTAAATGGTGGAGCAGAAAAAAGGGTATATAAATGTTATATATTTCTTCGGAGCATTAGGAGGATTGCTGTTTGGATATGATACAGGAGTCATATCGGGTGCTTTGATTTTTATAAGAGAAGATTTAGGACTCTCCTCACTTATGGAAGGTTTTGTCGTCAGCGGTGTTTTGATTGGAGCTTTGGTAGGGTCTCTATTCTCCGGTAGCTTTGCTGACAGGGTTGGCAGAAAAAAGGCGATAATATGGCTAGGTTTCTTATTTTCAATCGGTGCAGTCGGAACAGGAATCGCTGGAAATGTAAGCGTTTTAATAATATTCAGAATTGTTTTAGGTGTTGCAGTCGGCGGAGCGTCTGCCCTTGTGCCAATTTACTTATCTGAAATGGCTCCAGCTGCAATTCGTGGCAGAATTGCTTCACTGAACACAATCATGAATGCACTGGGCATACTGCTTGCATACACAGTAAATTATATTTTCTCAGCCTCAGGACGTTGGGATTGGATGCTGCTGCTAGCCATCATTCCTTCTGTATTGTTGATGGCAGGCATGTTTTTTATGCCAGAAAGCCCAAGATGGCTCCTTCAGCATAACCAAGAAACAGAGGCAAGAAAGGTGCTGTCATTAACTAGAGGAAAAGATCAGCTGGAGTTTGAAATTGAGAGCATAAAGGCAGTAAAGAAAGAGGGGAAGGTGCCTCTATCTCAATTGTTCTCTCCATTATTGCTTCCGATTTTAATGATAGGAATTGGTCTGGCCATTTTCCAGCAGATTATTGGAACCAATACAATCATTTATTATACACCGACTATTCTGTTAGATTCCGGATTTGGCGCTTCAAGTGCTATTGCAGGAACAATTGGAATTGGAATAATTAATGTTTTATTTACCCTTATTGGTACTATTTTAATAGATAAAATTGGCAGAAAAAATCTCTTGCTGATTGGAAACGTTGGAATGACTTTTGCCCTTTGTACTCTTGGATTAAGCACCTGGTTTTTTCAGTCGCCAGGTTGGCTGCTGCTAGCTTGTTTATGTTTATTTATGGTTGCTTATTCAGCGAGCTGGGGAATGGTAGTATGGGTTGTATTAGCAGAAATATTCCCGATGCGAATAAGGGGTACTGCTATGGGTATAGCCAGTACTTGCTTATGGTTAGCAAATATTGCTGTTTCCTTATCATTCCCAGTATTGTTAGAATCCATTGGAACAAGCCTGCTATTCCTCATATACGGAGTTCTCGGTATCGTAGCATTTGTGTTTGTATATAAATACCTGCCAGAAACGAAAGGAAAGACGTTAGAAGAAATCGAAGCGGAAATCATCACAGATAAATCCATTACTTCAGCAATGCTGGAACGTGAAATAAAATAACGGAAAATTCAAAAAAAGGAGGAGCGGAAATGAGCAGAGATTTTGGATTATGTTTATGGACGTTTGGCGATATTTCTTTTGAAGAGAAATGTTTAATAGCAAAAAAAATTGGTGTAGATGGTGTGGAAGTACAAGGAAACCTTAATCAGGATCCAACGGAATTGTCTAGTATTTTAAAAAAAATGAATTTAAAACTTCTGTCTGTGACACCTGATAATGTTGATATATCAAGTACAGATGACAAGATTAGGGAAAATGCAGTCCAGTATTTTCTAGACTTATTAAGTTGGGCTGAAAAAGCTGGAGCAGCTAGAATTTGTTTACATGGAGACGTAGGAAAATACGCTGGCTGCGGCAATTCTATCAAAGATTGGGAGTTGCTTGTCGACAGTTCAAAAAAAATAATGGACAAAGCAGAGCTGTTGCAAATAGATGTAGTATATGAAGTGCTTAACCGCTATGAAAATCACCAAATAGTAACATGTGCGGAAGCTTTGGCTTTAATAGAAGCAGTTGGCAATCCAAATCTTTATGTGCTTTTGGATGCCTACCATATGAATATTGAAGAAACAAATCCTGCACATGCATTAATCCAATGCGGCAGCAAGCTTGGTATATATCATGTGGCTGATTCTAATCGACAAGGTGTAGGAAATGGGCATGCCGACATTCAAGCTCAAATAAATGCCTTACACACAGTAAATTATAACGGACCAATCATTATGGAAATGGTAGCTGAAGGTCCTAATCCATATACACCTGTAAAAGGGCCGGATTACTTAGAAGTTATTGTTGATTATTATAAAAATTCATTAGAATTATTAAAAAAATGGGATTGTAAACAGGAGTAACTTTTACAATACTAAAAATGTCAGGCTGTTCACATCAGCCTGACATTTTTTAATTAGATGCCTGTATTAAGCAAATCGATAATAAATAAGCAGAAAAGTGCTTAATACAAACAGAAAGTGCAGGAACACAAAGATCAATTGATTAATTCTTATTTTATGGATGATGATAGGCGGATCATAAAAGGAGATTCCCTCAATAATAAAGCAGCACAATATGAATCATCCTGTGGCCGACCACTTCCGTGTAGCCGAAAATGGTCGTAGTCGAAATGAACAGCACAGTCACAGCTAACAGCCTGTTTAAAATTCCAACAACCAAAAGATATCCGAGAACAAATCAATTAAGGAAGAAAGTACTGCAAACAGCCCAGGTTCAAAACCGAATGTTGGTACTTGGTGATATGGATAATATCAAT
>JAPSHL010000247.1 GCA_031179905.1 Bacillus sp. (in: firmicutes)
GATAATCCGATGGTGTATAACCTGTATATTTTTTAAAAACTTGGCTGAAATATTGCGGATTATCCCCAAAGCCAACCATATCTGCCAATGTCACCATTTTTACATCTCCATTCTCTGCTATATAAGAACGAGCTTTTTCAATTCGCCATTTTGTTAAATAGGCAGAAAAGCGCTCACCTGTTTCCTGTTTAAATATCTTTCCAAGATAATCTGGGTTCATGAACAGCATCTCATTTGCGACCATCTTCAAGGATAAATCAGGGTTGGAAAAATGAGTTTCTATTATTTCAATTACCTTGCTGGTAACAGACGACTGTTTTGTCATAAGCCGCGCACTATTTACTTCAGACAGCTGTATGGCACAATCCTCCAAATACGCCTTTATCTGCTGGACTGTCTCCATTGCCAGTAATTCCGTTGTACCAGTATGTAAATCTAGCTGCCTATCTTTATCAGCTGCTTGTATAATTGCCTTATATAGCTGAATACAATGAGATTTTGTCCGATGAGTGCCAAGTCTTTGTCTAGCCATGCTTTCAAACAGGCTGTCAAGCACACTTAGCGCCTCCTCTTTGTGACCAGATTTGATCATTAGACATATTTCCTGTTCATCCATGGAAAACGGCTCGGAATAAGCCTGTTTTTTAGCAGGAATTATATCAGCAGAAGTAATCAGCTTGCCTGTCCCTAAATAAAATTTGTGCCCTAAATAATCAACAGCCTTTTGATACAATTTCTTCACTTCTTGAAGAGCGCCCGGTCCGCTTAATGCTGCTGTCGTTACCATGCTGTATCTCGAGGAAAACTGGCACAGCATGTCTGTAACTAGTTGTATTAGTTCATCGCGGCTTGTTTTTGATTCAACTACCATGATTGCTTGTTTGCCGATTACTGTAAGCAGTACAGGCGCAGGCACAAGCTCTGTAGCTATTTCTGAAAGGTAAGTTAAATGTTCATTAGAGTCCTCCCCCTCCACTTCAAAAATGGCTAGCATTACTTCTTGCTGTCTGTCTTTTATGTCAAATAAGTGTTCATAGCGAGTAAAATCACTTTTAGCTTCTTTGCCTGTAAAAAGCTCTGCCAAAAGCTGCGCTTTCATATAAGGCTGGATTTTCTCTAGATTCTCCTCCAGCAACAAAAACTTTTCTTTTTGTTGTTTATTTGCTTCCAGCTCCTTTATGATATCTTGAAGAGCAGCGCTAATCTTCTCTTCATTGCATGGTTTTAGCAAATAGTTTTTGACACCAAATTTCATTGCCTTTCTTGCATATTCAAATTCTCCAAAGCCTGACAAAAGGATAAAGCTTGTAGAAGGAAACTCCTCATAAACTTTTTGAGCTAATGTAATTCCATCCATTCCTGGCATCTTTATATCACTTATGACAATATCCGGTTTGTAGGAGGCGATTTTTTCATATGCATCAACGCCATTTCTTGCAGTAGCCACAAGCTCTGTACCTAGAGAGCTCCAATTAATTACACTTGAAATTCCTTCTACAATAATTCTTTCATCATCAGCCAGCAATACTTTATAGGTCATGTAAACTCACCCCTTTGAAATAGGTAAAATGACTGTTACAGCTGTGCCTTTTCCATCCAGATTTTCAATCTTTAAACCATACTGTTCACCAAAGCCAAGTTTTATGCGCTGATCAATATTATTTAGGCCAATACCGGTCCCTTTCGGCTTAATAATGCCTTTTTTTATGTATAGGAGTGTGTTTGGATCAATTCCAGGACCGTTATCTTCCACGCGAATATAAAGATATTCCTCCATTTTCACTGCGGTAATATTAATAGTGGAAACCTCAAGGGACGGCTCAACTGCATGCTGAAAGGAGTTTTCTAAAAGAGGCTGCAGTGTCAGCTTAGGAATGCGGCAATTCAGCACAGAAGCAGAAATATCCATTTGAAAGTCAAGCCGATCCCCGAACCGGTAGTTTTGAATGGTCAAATAGCTTCGGACAATTGCCAACTCCTTTTCCACGGTAATAATATCTTCATTAAAGTTAATAGAATTCCGCATCAGATGTCCTAGTGCTTCGACCATGCTGGATATTTGCTGCTGGTTATTTGTTTTTGCCAGCCAGTTGACAGACTCAAGTGTATTGTAAAGAAAATGCGGATTAATCTGTGCTTGCAATGCTTTAAACTCGGTTTCCTTCACAAGCAGCTGTTTAGAAAAATTCTCCTTAATCAATTCATCAATTCGCTGCACCATCGTCTTAAAATTACGATATAGAGTTCCTACCTCATCCTCTGGCATTTCCTCCACTTTAAGTGATTGGACAGCTAAAAAGTTTCCTTTCTGTACCTCCTGCATGGTAGACGCAAGCTCCTCAATCGGATTGGTGATTCTTTTTAAAAAACCAAATCCAATGGAAATCAGTAAAATAAACAAAAAGGTAAATAAAAGGACCATCGAATATTTGACTGCTGTAATTTTTGAAAACATCGCATTAAACGGGATGATATTCCAATATGTCCAGTCCTCAAAATTAGTAGCAATATGATTAACAAAATATCTTTCGCCGTTTATTTTTTCTATTCCATAGCCTTGCCCTTTTTTAGAGATGAAATCATAATCAGCTAAATCATGGGTACCTTTTTGCGAATAAAATACTTGGCTGCTGTTAGAGATGATAATATTGCCGCCGACCGCCCCATGCGTAAGTGGCAACCCGGTTACGATTTTATCAAGATTAACCCGAATCAGCAGCTTGCCTATTCTTTCAAAGTTTAAGTTTTCATAAGAGCGAAGCAGACGGACAGAGGTTAAAAATTCATCTACACCGTCTATCTCCATCCAAAAATTCTTCCCTTCGTATCTGTCTGCATTATAGATTGCGATACGTTTTTCCTTCTCTCCAAGAGGTTTTGAACTTGATCCTGCCAAAAATTCTCTTCCTGAAGAATCATACAGATAGATGGAATGGATATACTTCTCCGAACCCACATAATTTGCTAATTCCTCTTCCAATTTCTGTTCAAGACGGTAAATATCATAGCCAGTCACATCACCTTGAAGCTCCAGCAATGCTGATTGTATTTGCGGATCGACAGCAATATTAAAGCTTACCTCCTCTATACGTTCCAACTCTTCTTCAATGCTGTTAGACGACATCATTAATACTTGAGAAGATTTAGCATATATTTGTTCATCATAAAGAGTAAAAGCATATTGTAAACCAATTAATACAAGGGCAAGGGTAACGACCATAAGAAGTGTAATACGGATGAAAAGCTTACCATTAAGTTTGGCATTTTGATAGATTGTGAAGATATGTGCCCATGCTTTTCTCATAGAACGAAAGTGCTCCTTTATAGTCTTATAGGCTTCATTGCAAGACTTGCTCACTAGCCGGACCTTTGTCGATACTATTAAACGCCTTCATAGCAAAAGCTGTGACAATCATTGCAAAAAGACTTCCGCTGAAAAAAAGGATCACAGTTACGTGAAGTAGACTGATTAAGATTGCACCAAGAGCTCCTGCCAACATACCGATAGTGTAAATCGGTTTTGTAAAGCCAATAAGAACTGCATACTTGAAGGTTTTCGTTAACGGAATATCATAGTGTACGTACACGGGAAACAAAAATAAAAATACTATCGTAAAAATAAGAAACAGAATCATCAAGATGAAGGCAACAACCGATGTTTCTTGATTCATCCATCCAAAAATCATAAAATCCACATAAAAAATAGCCATGACAGTTAATACTATCCAACTTAAATAGTTTGCTCGCCAGAATTCCTGTTTATAAGCATTGATAAATGTCCGGTAAACAGGTATATCTGTGTTGCCTTGCAGCCATTTTCGTGTAACAGTATACATTGCAATAGTGGAAGGTCCAATCCCAAAAATAATCAGGCCGACAATAGAAAAAAATGCCCATAATAAATTTAAATAAGCCAGTCTAGTCACCCATTCACAAAAACGATAAATGCCATTTGTGACGAAATGATACATAGTTAACCCTCCATAATCGATCAAATTTTATAAAGCGCTTTCATTCCTCCTTCTAGTGTAATGAATAATGACCGCAAAGAAGTGCAAAAAAACAGACATTGATGTTTAATATTCAGTGATTTGCTAAGATGCAGTCCAACAGAGTATGTGTTGCAGTCTTGAGTTTATTATAAATGAATTCTCCCATTTTTTGAAAGAAACTATGAAATAATAAGGAAATTTTACCATAAAATAACCTGATGCAATCTTTATAGACTAGAAGACTGCTTATAATTTTTCAGACAAATCTAAACAAACATATGTTGAAAAAAAATAAAAAACGATGTATGCATGTTTACACTACATCGTTTTAAAGTTGAAATTATAGCTATAGTTACTTGAACCACCCTTTTCGTTTAAACCAAAGAATCATAACAATCCCCATAGAGGTCATGAAAAGCAACGAAAATAAGTAGCCATAACGCCATGACAGCTCAGGCATGTTTTCGAAGTTCATACCGTATATCCCTGCGATAAATGTAAGAGGTGAAAAAATCGAAGTGATGATTGTCAATACTTTCATGACATTATTCGTCTGATGGGAATTAAGGGATAAATAACTGTCTCTTATATCTGCCGTGATTTCTCGATTGGACATGACCATTTCTGACAGCTTAAGCAAGTGATCATATATATCAGAGAAATATTCTCTCCTCGCGCTTATACCCTTTAAATGATGGGAGTTGAGCATACGATACAGCAAGTCACGCATAGGATGGACAGTATGCCGTAAGTTTAAGAGCCAATATCTGGCATCAAAAAGCTCCTCCATGAGGTCATTCATTGATTTATTTTGTGTATTATCTTCTATTTTGTCTAAGTCATCCTCTAAACTGTACAGGAGTGGAAAATAGTTATCGACGATCTTATCGAGAATTTGATAAAACACATAATACGTGTCCCATTTTTCTATTTTCCGGTGAGAAAGAAGTGAAGACCACACTTGTGAAACTTCTAATGCTGGAGAAAGGTGAAACGTGACAATAAAGTTGTCTCCAACAAAAAAATCTAATTCCTCTTTTATTAATTCCTTCTCCTCTTTTCTGAGAATATGTGTAACATAGAAGGCATGATTTTCGTAATAATCCAGCTTTGGCCGCTGCAGTCGGTGAACACAGTCTTCAACCGCAAGCGGATGAAAGTGAAAGACATCAATCAGTTTGTTTATTTCCTCTTCTGTAGGACCGTTAAAGTCGACCCAATACCATTTATAT
Source organism: Bacillus sp. (in: firmicutes) (assembly GCA_031179905.1). GTDB lineage: Bacteria > Bacillota > Bacilli > Bacillales > Cytobacillaceae > Niallia. Next base: position 5,225 of record JAPSHL010000247.1, read on the forward strand.
GCCGATAAATCTATGTCATTTATGGAAACATTAAGATGCAAGCGATTATCAATGGTAACACCAATGATTTGAATCACCAGTAACAGCCCCTTTACTTTTTTCAGCCTATATCCATACATATCTTTCC
>JAPSHL010000248.1 GCA_031179905.1 Bacillus sp. (in: firmicutes)
GATAACGCTGTAGCGGAAGCTACATTTAAAATCATTAAAACAGAGTTTATTAGCCAAATGAAATTTGATAGTTTAGAACATTTATCGCTTGAATTCAGTGACTATGTTAACTGGTACAATAAGCTTTGAATCCATGGAACACTAGGTTATGTAAGCCCGATTGACTACAAACGATCGTCCCTTAAAAAAGCTGTTTGATTTAATGTTGACAATCCACCTTTTCTTTTATAGATAGTGATTCTGCTTTAATATCTTTCTAAATAATTAGTTGGTTATCTTTAAATCTTTAAACAGCAAAAAGTCACTATCAAAGAGCAAACAATCGTCTTGAAGTACAAACTTTAAAAAACTCCAGTAATGTAAACGGATTTATTAAAGGCATTAATAAAAATATAATGCTTAACTTAAAAACATTTACTTATCTGCTCTTTGTACTGGGCGTATTTATGAGCTTTTTTCCCTTTTTTAACATGCTATCCATGCCGATCATCTTGCTAATGTTCCTGCAGACGCAGCAGCATCTGGTTCATCTTTTGTCTTTATGATTAGTTTATATTGACAATCGTTAATATTGTATTGTAACTATTTATTAAAAAACCAAATTAAATACACATTTATTTAATTGAAGCTGACATTTATCCACTTTAACCAATTCGTAAAAGTTTACTTTTAAGAATTTTGTTTTTAGGCGATTTTCAGGCTTGAATTATTGCTATGTCATTTTCTTATTTTAATAAAAATAGGTTGCCTATTGGGGAGAAGCGGTTTCTGGAAACGGCTTGCTTTAATATATTATATGGTATTAAGAAATTTCTTATTGGTTAGCGAGGGACAAGCAGTTTATTTGGAAGCAATATTATTTAAGAAGAACAGCACTAAGCACCAAGTTGCGGAAAATAATGGTGGGATTAGTCTTTTGGCAGAGTATATCAATGTTAGATAGAAATAAAAATATGATGATGTAACTAAGTTAAGAATACTTTAATCATTAAGGATGGCAGAAGCAGGACGATGAAAAAAATAAAAAAATAAACCTTTCATTTCCTTAGGTATTGCACATTTGTAATAAATTAAATTATCAGGCTTGTTAAATAAATTTACACAAATAAATGATGTACCATATATATATGCAGTATCTTCAACAGACTATAGCTAGTTCAGTCTTAATTAAAGCATTCTTCTAAAAATCCTACTGCACTTAAAACCACCTTGAGATTCTTAATATAATTCCCCTTAAAAACCATTAAACCTCCCTTTTCACTTACTTTGAAAGGTGCACTACTTCATAAGTGCATCTTTTTTTCTTGGTTTAAATATTCTAGCAAGCTCCTGTATTAATGTCCTTCGTGCATATTCATCATTTTTTTGTCCGGTCTTATAAATAGGTAATTGAGCGGTAACAGAAGAGGACAAGCGGCAATATATTATTAGAGAAGTAAATAATATTTTGATGGAAGGGGATAACATTATGCAACTTCATTTAGATTTTATGTTATTTGAAAAGCATAAGAAAAAAAAGGACGGTGACAAAAAAATGGACAAACATCATCATCATCATGATTGTAAATGCAAGCATAAGCATGATCACAAATGTGACAACAAATGTGCAGAAGGTATTAAAGAAGAATTGAAAAGACTTCGAGGCCGCCTAGTTAAAGTAGTAGTAGATGGTGGATATTTTATTGGCATAGTTGGCAATGTAGACTGTGATAAATTGATTTTAGGCCCTGCGCCTTTCTATTATCCTGTAACTATTTCACTGTGTGAAATGAATGGAGTAGTAGAATTGCCATACTATCCTTATTTCAACGGAACAGAAGAATTATCTGTTGCAGATCAACTAGCATTGAACTTTGCTGGTGCTCCAGAAGTAGAAGAATAATATACGCAAAAAAGGGTGTACTCTATATGAGTGCACCCTTTTTTGCATTAACCTATTAAATGAAGACAAAACTCTAAGTCTGCCTGCAGATGATTTTGCATCAGCTGTTCTGCTTTTTGCCCATCTCTCAGCTTTATGGCTTCATATATTTGTTCATGCTCATCAATAAGATGAGGGCGGTTATAAAAGACAACCGTTTTCCTAAAGAGATAGATGGTTGATTGCATTCGGTCGATAATGTCAATCATCACAGGATTATTGCTTGATTGAACGATGATTTCATGAAAACGCTCGTTTGCCTTCATAATTTCTTCTACTGTTCCATTTCTTCCAATCTCGACACATTCTAATAATTCTTCCAACTCTTTTTCCTTTATGTACGATGCAGCACACTGGGCAGAATATCCTTCAAGCAATATACGGACTTGAAACATATTACGTAGGTCTTTTTCTGTCGGCTTCACGACTCGTTTATTGACGATTAACCCTTCATGCTCCAATTTACGGATAGATTCTCTGATTGGTGTCCTGCTGACTCCCAACTGTGCGGCAATCTTTTCCTCGACAATCTTTGTGCCGCCGGATAACTCACCATTTAATATCTTGTCCCGCAAAATCTCATAGGAATGATGATAGGCAGGTCGTGAACGGTCATTTTCAAACATAGTTTCACCCTCCAAGAACAACTACTATTTACATGTATCTTACCAAAGAATAGAAAAAATTAATACATAGATAATATTTTTGTATACAATAATATAAAAATTGTATACATTTTTAATGTAATCGTGTACAATAAGCTTGTGGAAAGTTGAAAACGATTGCATTAATTGCAAAATTCGCAAAGGATTTATAACTAAAAAATGCAAATGCTTACAAGTCAGAGGAGGAATTAAAATGGTACGAAAAGTTGGTTTTATTGGATTAGGAATAATGGGGAAACCAATGTCGTTGAATCTTATAGAAAAAGGACATAAGCTTACTGTTTTGGATCTTAATCAGGAGGCTGTTGAACAGTTGACAGCAGCAGGAGCAGCGGCTGCATCTACACCTAAAGAAGTTGCTGAAAAGTCAGATGTTATTATTACGATGCTTCCTGCATCTAAACATGTAAAAGAAGTAATACTTGGGGAAAATGGAATTTTGGAAGGTGCAAACCCAGGTTCTGTAATAATTGATATGAGCTCAATCACACCGAATGTCTCTCGTGAGCTTGCTGCAGAAGCAGCTAAACTTGGGGTAGATATGTTGGATGCGCCTGTCAGTGGCGGAGAACCAAAAGCGATTGACGGAACATTATCCATTATGGTCGGAGGAAAGTCAGAGGCTTTTGAAAGCGTTAAATCTGTCTTGAATGGAATGGGCAAGGACATCGTTTTAGTTGGGGATAATGGCTGTGGAGTGACAGCAAAGCTTGCAAATCAAATAATTGTAAACCTTAACATTGCCGCAATGTCCGAGGCATTAGTACTAGCAGCTAAAGCGGGTATCGATATTGGGAAAATGTATGAAGCAATTCGCGGAGGACTTGCAGGAAGCACTGTTCTTGATGCTAAGGTACCAATGATTCTAGAAAGAAATTTTGCGCCTGGCGGCAGTATTGCCATCAATATGAAGGACATCACAAATGTAATGGACACAGCTCATGAAATTGGTGTGCCTCTGCCACTTTCTAGTCAGTTGCTGGAAATATTCCATGCATTAAAAACAGATGGAAAAGTGAACGACGACCATGCCAGCATTGTCCGCTACTACGAGAAGCTTGCTAATACCGAAGTAAAGAAGGCGGAGAAATAATGGAGAGCTTGCGAATAAATGCGGAATACCTTAATCAACTTCCAGAAGCAGATAAAATAGCAGCAGACCAATTAGCAGCACATGCATTAAAGGGTCTAAATAAAAAAATCATTGTGTTGGATGATGATCCGACAGGTGTTCAAACTGTTAATAATATTTCTGTGTTTACGGATTGGTCTAAAGAAGCGATAGAGACAGGATTTCAAGAAGCTGCATCCATGTTTTTTATTCTTACAAATTCACGTGGACTCACAGAAAAGGAAACAGAAGAGGTCCATCGTGAAATCGCCGAAAATATCCTTTCGGTCTCCTCAAAGTTAAATAAGGAATTCCTTATCATCAGCAGAGGAGATTCGACTCTACGCGGCCATTATCCGCTCGAAACAGCAGTCATTCGTAATACGCTTGAAGCGAACTCCAACCTAAAGATAGACGGAGAAGTAATACTTCCGTTCTTTAAAGAAGGCGGACGTTTTACAATAAATAATATTCATTATGTTCAAACAGGAGCTGAGCTGATTCCTGCTGGAGAAACAGAATTCGCAAAAGACCGTACATTTGGTTATTCCAGTTCCCATCTTGGAGAATGGGTAGAAGAAAAGTCAAATGGAGAGTTTTCGGCTCAGAACACATTATTTATTTCAATTGAAGTGCTTCGTGCAATGGAAGTAGATAAGATTGCAGAGCAGCTTACTAAAGTGACTGATTTTAACAAGGTAGTTGTCAATGCGACTGAGGAAGCAGATGTCAAGATATTTGCTGCAGCACTTGTCAAAGCAATTCAGTCAGGCAAGAACTTTCTGTTTAGAAGTGCAGCTGCTTTGCCAAAAGTAATAGGCGGCGTTCAAGACAGAGGACTATTGAGAAGAAGTGAACTAGTGAAGGAAGAATCAAAAAACGGCGGTTTAGTAATTGTCGGCTCACACGTAAAGAAAACGACAGAGCAATTGGAGAAATTAAAAGAGTTAACAGCGGTTGAATTTATTGAGTTTCAAACAAACTTAGTGCTCGAGCCAGTTAAATTTAAAGAAGAGTGTGAGCGGGTTATTGAAACAGTAGAAAGCTTAATCACTTCAGGCAAAACGGTAGCGGTTTATACCAGCAGAAAAAGGCTAGATCTTGGAGAAAACAAAAAAGAAGAAGAATTGAAGCTGTCAGTGTCTATTTCAGATGCAGTGACGTCCATCGTCACTAAGCTGAAGGTAAGACCGAATTTCCTTGTTGCTAAGGGGGGGATTACTTCAAGCGATGTAGGCACAAAGGGTCTCGGTGTAAAAAGGGCAACGGTTGCCGGGCAAATCAGACCAGGAATTCCAGTATGGATTACAGGGGAAGAAAGTAAATATCCAGGCATGTCTTATGTGATATTCCCAGGGAATGTCGGTACTGTTGATGATTTAAAGACAGTTGTCGAAATCTTAAGCAACGAAGCTTAAATGAAAAAAAATATGGAATGCCTGCTTCGGCATTCCAAATCTCAAAGGGAATCGAGGGAGAAATATGCCGATCGTATATATATGTATAGGGGTAGCGCTTTTGCTCTTATTAATGGTTGTCTTTAAGTTAAACGCTTTCATATCACTTGTGACTGTATCGCTGCTTGTAGGGGTTATGGAAGGGATGGAACCAATAGATGCAATGGAATCTGTTACGAATG
>JAPSHL010000249.1 GCA_031179905.1 Bacillus sp. (in: firmicutes)
CATGGCTGTATAGTGCAATAATAACTTCTGTATCTGAGTTAGTTTGGAAAGTTAGTCCTGCCTTCACAAGCTCTTCTCTAATTTCCAGATAGTTATAAACTTCTCCGTTAAAGATGATCCAATAGCGGTCATTTTCATATGTTAACGGCTGATGACCAGACTCGATATCAATAATACTCAATCTTCTGAAGCCGAATTGGATATGTTCATCGTAAAAATATCCTTCATCATCCGGCCCACGGTGTGTAATAATTCTATTCATATTCGCAAATAGTTCTTTTTGCGCCTCTTGGAAGTTTTGCTCTTTTTCATGTATACAGCCTACAAAACCACACATACTGCTCACCTACTCCATTCTTCTCCTGATTTAAGGAGACCTAAATTACTGTTAGTATAAAGTTTTACTGCTAATCTTTAAATGTAATCCGAGCTATCTAAAACATATCTATGTCCTTTTAGCAATTATTGACTACCATTTATATTTTACATTAATTCATTATAGACGAAACTCTAGATAATTTTAAGAGCTAAAAACAAGTAAAATTTTTCTACTGATTAATTAGACGAAAAAAGAAAGAAGGAGTTACACTTCATTACCGTGCAACTCCTTCTTTTATTTTCCAGCGACAGCTGTTTTTAATACATCTGATTTGTCTGTACGTTCCCAAGGCAAATCTAAGTCATTACGTCCAAAATGTCCGTATGCTGCTGTTTGCTTATAAATTGGGCGACGCAAGTCCAGCATCTTAATGATTCCTGCTGGGCGAAGATCAAAGTTTTCCCGAACTGCTTCTACCAGAACATCTTCAGAAACAGTGCCTGTATTAAATGTGTCAATAGAAATGGAAACTGGCTGAGCAACACCGATTGCATATGCAAGCTGCACTTCAACCTTGTCCGCTAACCCTGCTGCCACGATGTTTTTCGCTACATAACGTGCTGCATAAGCTGCAGAGCGGTCAACTTTAGTTGGATCCTTTCCAGAGAAAGCTCCGCCGCCATGTCTTGCGTATCCACCGTATGTATCCACGATAATCTTTCTTCCTGTCAAGCCTGCGTCTCCTTGTGGTCCGCCAATAACGAAGCGACCTGTCGGATTAATGAAATACTTTGTATTTTCATCAATTAATTCCGCTGGTACGACTGGTTTAATCACATATTCCTTTATATTGCGCTGAATTTGCTCTAATGTCACTTCAGGGTGATGCTGTGTACTGATTACAATTGTATCAATTCTTACAGGTTTATCGTTTTCATCATATTCAACTGTAACTTGCGTTTTGCCGTCTGGACGCAAATATGGCAAAATTTCCTCTTTGCGCACTTCAGCAAGTCTTCTAGAAAGCTTATGAGCTAAGGAGATTGGCAAAGGCATAAGTTCTTTTGTTTCATTGCATGCAAAGCCGAACATTAACCCTTGGTCCCCTGCACCGATAGCTTCAATTTCTTCATCTGACATTGTTCCTTCACGAGCTTCAAGGGCTTGGTCCACACCAAGAGCGATATCAGCAGACTGCTCATCAATTGAAGTAAGCACTGCGCTCGTTTGTGCATCAAAACCATATTTGGCACGAGTGTAGCCAATTTCCTTAACTGTTTCTCTCACAATTTTCGGTATATCCACATATGTAGATGTAGTTATTTCCCCGGCAACTAAAACTAGTCCTGTCGTCACAGATGTTTCTGCTGCAACACGGGCATTTGCATCTTTTGCTAAAATAGCGTCTAAAATCGCATCTGAAATTTGGTCACAGATTTTATCCGGATGACCTTCCGTTACCGATTCAGAAGTAAACAAGCGACGTTTTGATGACATCTGATTTCCTCCTTATTATAAGGCAAACAAGAACGAGAATGTCGTCTCCCTAATGATTGCCCTCTAAATTGATACGGTACTCATTCCCTAGATAGTATGAAGTAAACACGGCGTTTTTATCCGAGATGTGTAAGCCTTCGACAAAAAACATCTTTGCTCAAAAAACACACATGAAAAATATACATTTTTTAAAAGATAATGGACCAGATTGCATACAAAAAACCTTTTCAATAGTGAAAAGGCTTCAAGCAAAATTGATTCGCACCTTTCACTCTTATCGTTCAAGGATATTTCCTTGCTTCAGGTTAGCACCTTTCCTAAGAGAATGTCTGCCCCATCCATCAATTAAATGGATGTTTCAGCATATTTTCTTCACATAGTAGGTTGCTGGGTTTCATCGGGCCAGTCCCTCCACCAGCTCAGGATAAGAGAGTATCCGTTCAAGATTTCATAATAGCTTACTCTTTTAATTACTGTCAATATATTTATCTTTAATTAGTCGAATTTAGTGCAATCAATTTGTAGGTAATTTTCGTTTTTCCTTCAGACCACTCTAGTTTCTCAATTGAAGCAGTCCCGATAAGTTCTCCTTTAATGGTCTTTCTGACTTCTAAAGGAATATGTAGCGGATATAAACGATATGCTTTTTTTTCAAGCTGAAACCAATTTTCTTCCAGGCGTATTTCATTCCCTTTTGTGACAATCATTGTATTTAATTCTAAGGGCATTCCCATTTTCGTTCCCCCTCCTTTTTTCTCCCTGCATTTATTTTACCAGCTTTTCTGTGTGTTTTTTCATCCAACTGCATAAATTTTCTACAACCTTTCGATTGACTTTAGGAGGAAAATAGTGTGTGAACTCTGGAAAATACCATGTTTCAACGACTTTTCCCTGCTTCTGAAGCCCCTCTTCCAGCTTTTTGCTATGTTCAATAGAAACATTCGTATCCTGTATGCCATGAATAATTAAAGTAGGTGCATTAATCTTGTCCAAATAATGCAGAGGAGTTCTCTCATAGAACCGTTCCGGATATTTCGCTGGGGTGCCGCCAATGACTCTTTTCATCATTCTCCGCAAGTCTTTTCTCTCTTCATATGTCTGCACCATATCAGAGACCCCACCCCATGTGACAATAGAGGCTACCTGACAATGTATGCCTACAAATAAAGCCATGACACCGCCTCTTGAGAAGCCAAACACATGGACTCTGTTAACTCTTGGATAGTTTTTCAGCAGATGATAAGCAGCAATACCATCTTTTCTATCTTCTCCAGCAAAGTCTTCATTTCCGTCTCCGCCTTGATTGCCACGATAAAATGGCGCAAATACAATAAAGCCTTCTGAAGCAAATTGGACAATTCTGCCTGGCCTAACCTTTCCCACATTCTTAATTCCGCCTCTTAAATACAGGAATCCGTCCGAGATGTCTTCCCGTTTAGGGACAGCGAGCAACCCTTTTACTTTTAATCCATCTACAGCATATGTAACGATATATAAGTCAATCGAAGGATTTGGGGAGGGGAATCTGATTTGTTCCAATATCTCTCCATTCATTCGTGAATCCCACCTTTTTATTTTTTTGTATAATACCCCAAATTTTCTCCTGATAATTGTTTCTCCATTCTTTTTATACAGTAATAAATGGTCTCATCCTTCATAATGTAGCTATAGGATCTATGGAAGCGAGCACTTAATATATCCCCTTTAAAAATCCTAGGTCCTTCTGTTTCTAGATAATCTTCTCTGTGCTCAATGGAAGAGATGTTTGCAAAAAAGACTGCTTTTACAAAATTTGAATCTCGTTCATGGACTTCGTACTCTGCAATCCAAGCAAGGCCTTCGATTATTCCGCCTGTCTCTTCCATCACTTCCCGAGCACATGCTTCTATTAGCGTTTCATCCGCTTCTACTTTGCCGCCCGGAAATTCAATGCCTCTGGTTTTATGCTTTGTCATCAGCCATTTTCCTTCCCATAAACAAATGACTAAAACATGTTTTGCGGAAAGAGTAAATGCATTTTTCTCAAACGATAAATTCACTTTTAAGCCATTAGTGTCATAGAATGTTTTCATCATTGCCTCACATTCATTAGTAATCATTTTTCTATGTTTACTGGAATATCTTTCAAATGACAGGGTATGTAACCATTATAAAGAATAGGGGTATAATAATGAAACTGAAAGCTTCAATAATCTTGTGGCGAAAATAGACATTCTCCGATATTATAGTAAGTATAATAAATAAAGCGGTTACAATGAAAGCACACCGATATACCATTTGGAGGGAATGGATTATGAAATTAGTCGATGAATTATATAATTTATATAAAAACAAACTAACTGGTGATGAGGAAGATATTGATATGCTGGCATTCGCCTTCTTAGAAGAAATGTCGAGAGAGGATCTTCTTCATATAATTCAGGAGTTGAATGAGCAGGAGTTGTATGACTTAATGGGCTTATATTTAATTGAAAGCCTAAAAGGTAAATTTGCCAGAGATGATTATCGCCAGCAAGGTCATACACTGTTTTCACCAAGAAACCTGCATTAATTTAGAAGTAGAAAAGACAAGTTCTGAGAGAACTTGTCTCAGGCTGTAGACAAACTTCCTTTAAGGATTATTGTTTACAGTTTTTTGTTTTCCTCCAAAAAAGGATTCGCTTTCCTCGGGGCGAACCCAAAGCAGCTTCCGCCCAAAAATCTCCGTTTGGAATGTGAAAAATTTTAATAGCCATATTCTCCTCTTTGTCTTTTTCTTATCTATTTTTATACCTGCAAAATTGGTTGTCAAAAAAATTGGAATGTGGATAAACAGCTAACTCCATTTAGTACTTTTACCATCTGGATGTTTCGTTTAATATTATTTGTTGGAGGGAACATTATATGGGAACAAAATAGTTTTCAATATCAACAATTTTCACCTATAATGATACAGAAATCTTCTATTACCTTCATTTTTTTACTAACACTTTGTTTTGCTCCCTCCCTTATAGCTTTAAGGCATAAAGGAAGCGGATGCTTGAACAAAAGAATATGCCTTAAATACAAAGGTTGAAAGGGATTGTTCTATGCACGTATACACTATTTTACTTAGCACTATCATTTTACTTAACATTATCTTCGCATTCCTAGTCATTTTCTTTGAAAGAAAAGATCCTATTGCCACATGGGCATGGCTCATGGTTTTGACCTTTATCCCTATTCTCGGATTTATTCTATATCTTCTTATTGGCCAAAACTTAAGGAATCGAAAAATGTTTCAATGGGATGAAAGAAAAAAGCTTGGAATTGAACAAGTATTGGCATCCCAATTATTGCAGATCAGCTCTAACCAGCTGCGGACAACGAATGAAGTTATTAGAAATAATCAAGATCTCATTTATATGAATTTATTCAATAATGATGCGGTTTTGACAGAAAATAACGCAGTCGATATTTATACAGACGGCAAGGAAAAGTTCGATCAATTATTAAAGGATATCATGGCTGCCAAAC
>JAPSHL010000250.1 GCA_031179905.1 Bacillus sp. (in: firmicutes)
TAAAAAGGAACAAATAAGAAGAATCTCAGATAGTTGATTTGTAAGACAGAGGTAGCCATGTTTTCAGAAAAAGTAACCGAAGTTGAGGGTGATTAATAATTGAAACATCAGTAAACAGAGCAGTTTTACCAGATCAAAAAAGGGGGGAGCTAGATGGACCGTCATTTTTTTGCTTTTGGAAGCGGGCCGCCATTTACAGACAATTTGGCAGAAAAATATATTAAACTGACTAAAAATGGACCGGTCTCTATTATTTTAGCGGAACGGGAAGGCTGGCAGGCTTATATGCCTAACTATACTAGTAAACTAAAAACCTATCATACCGGCGGATTTTCGTATATTCCGCTGCCGACCATCCAGGAAAAGCAAGCAGTAAAAGAGATTAAAGCAAGTGGAGGAATTATCATTTGCGGCGGAGAGACAGCCCGCTATGCAGAATATATAGCTGATACAATAATAGGTGACGCCATAAAAGAAGTGTATAAACAAGGAGTGCCAGTTGCGGGATTTTCAGCAGGAGCTTTAATTAGTCCGGAAATATGCAGTATATCGACTAATGACAATAGCCAAAAGTTCTCTGTCGAAAGGAAAGGCATCGGACTTTTGGAAAATATCTGCTTTGCCGTCCACTTTTCCGAAAGGAACGAAGAAAGCCATTTACGAGAATTAGCGGCAAAGCATCCAGCCTGTGTTCATTATGGAATTGATGAGGACACAGGACTTTACTTCCATAATGGCAGACTAGAGACAATGGAAGGGGAGGGGGTCTATCAAATGGAGGAAGGGAAATGCAGGAAGATACACGGAGGATAATCAAAAAAAGAGAGTACTAAGATGTACTCTCTAAAAGCTATTACTTATCAGCCGCTTCATTCACCATTTCTAATAATTCATCATAGCTGTTGCCTTCAAATTTAACCCCATTAACATAAATCGATGGCGTTCCAGTGATGTTTAAACTTTTTACGTCATCCATATCATCTTGAAGAGAACTTTTGTATGTTTCATTCTGGAAAGCTTCTGTTACTTTCGTTACGTCTTCATCTGATGCACCAGCATCCTTTAAACGTTCAGTCAAAAAGTCTTCTGTATACGTTTCTACTGTTTCATTGTCAGGCTGGTTGGCATAAATAGAATCATGGAATTTCCAGAATGTATCATCACCAAGTTCGTTATAAACCGTTTCGCCGAACAATGCTGCTGTTGTAGAGTCAGCATGAATAAACGGGTAGTTCATGTAATAGAATTTAGCTTTTCCAGTGTCAATCAAGTTTTCCTTAAGAACTGGGAAAAAGGACTCGTTAAAGTTTTTGCAGACAGGACAACGGTAGTCCCCGAATTCAACGATGCTTACGCTCGCTGATTCCTCTCCCATAACAGGCTGATTATCATAATCAAAATCGAAGCCGTCTTCAGGTAGATTTGCTAAGATGACAAGCCCTGCGATACAGGCGACAACGATGCCGATGATCCAATAAATGAAACTTGAAGGCTTATTTTTGCTGGATTTCATATTATGTTGCTTCTTATTTTTGTTCGTTTTTGCCACAATGACTTCTCCTTTTATTTACCAAGCTTTTTAAACATTCTGTTCTTTCTTCCTACTAGATAGTATAACATTTTCAACAGAATATGCCTGTTCTTTATTTAAAACTAATAGTAGAGACATTGCAAGTAAAGCTAAATCAAATTCATAGCCGCCTACGAATCCATTTTGCAGGTTAACTGTCGCAATTGCTACTACCATGATAGCGCCAAACAATGCAGCAATAATTCTTGTAGCAAGACCAATAATGATCAGGGCACCGCCGATTAATTCAATACCTGCAACAAGATAGGCAGAGAAACCTGGTAAACCTAAACTGCTGAAGAAGCCTGCTGTATTTTCCAGACCTCCTTGAAATTTAGACAACCCGTGTGCGAAAAATATTGCCCCTAGAACTACACGTATAATAACTATCCCGATATTTGCGTTTTTCATAATTTTTCCTCCCTTAATAATTAGTGTATATAAAACACTGCTAGTACAGTGTGTATATTAGTTAGATAGGATTATTTACACTACAATATGTAGTGTAAAGGATTAAAAAAAATTAGTAGTGCAGTAATTGAGCAAAGATTGTATTCAGCAGTATGAAAATCGAAAGAGAAGCAGCGGCATTTAAAAAAGGCCATTTAATTCTATTCCTAGAATTTGGTTCAATCATATTTTGTATACGGTAGTTGATAGAACCGTCTGCAAAAGAAACAAAATTTGCCGGTTTTATTTGTTTGCTGTTAATCATTTTCAAAAGGGCGCTTGATATATGCATGCGCTGACCGCTTTTTTCAATTGCATAATTATCTGCGAGTACTTCCCGTACAATAGAATATTGCTGGGCCAGCCATTTCAAGATAGGCAGGAACCAAAGAACTTTTGCAAAAAGCTCCATCAAAAAGGTTTTCCCAGGATCTAACTGAAAGGAATGATGAAATTCGTGATATATGACAGATTCAATTTCCTCATCCGACAAAATTTCCCATAAACCGGTTGACAGGACAATTTTCGGCCTTATTAAACCGATAGTAATCGCAAAAGGCTGTTCACTTTGTACGACTTGAATCCGATTCGTTTCATAACGCTTATTCCATTCAATGCTTAATTCGTCTTTCACTAAACAGTTTATTTTGTTTTTTAAGTTATGCAGCTTTTTTATTTGCATTGTGCAGAACCATAAACAATGCAGGATTGTAAATACGACAAATGCAAGGAGAATATACTCAAGAAAAGGAACTCCAAACATCTCAAACAGCGCTTGGCAGGCTTGGAACAGATTAAAACCAACGTCAAAATTGCTTGTGAGCGAATAAATATACCAAATCATCTGAATAAGGATACTGCCGCTTATCAGTATGCTGATCAGCAGCAGGCAATTAGCATAAGTTCTCGTCATCTTATCGATCCTTTTTTAAATCTTTTATTTTTTGTTCCAGTTTTGCCACTAAACCTTCATCGACATTTTGCAATGCATCGAGCATATGGTTGACAACAACACTAGATCCGAATTCATCCATCAGCTCATGTGTAAGCTCCTTCGATTGCCTATTTAGGAAGTCATCCTTCGTCAAAATCGGTGAATAAAGGGAGGTTCTTCCTTCATGGCGCTTTTGCAGAAAGCCTTTTTCTGTCAGGCGATTCATGACTGTCATGACCGTGTTAAAGCTTACAGTTTTATCAGGTTCTAAGTGCAATTGTACATTTTTTATAGAAAGCTCTTCTTTTTCCCAAAGCAATTCCATAATTCTGGCTTCCAATGGGCCGAAAAAACGATTTAAACCTTTTTCATGAATTTTAAATTTGTTTATCTTCATGCTAGCTGCACCTCACACTACATATTGTAGTGCAGTGATTTATCTGTAGTCAAGGAAACTATTCTATGTAACAGAACGGTAAATAAATCGTAATAAAGAAAAAACCTAAAGAGCACAGCAATAGCGATTGTTCGAAAAGCTGTGCGCATATTTAGATAGAAGAATTACAAAACGAGCTGAAAGAATGCCTCATCTTGTTCGGTGTCTTCTGAATAATTAATACCTAAATAAGAAAAACCTAGTCTGCCAAGAACATTTAAGGCATGTTTATTTGCAACGCTGGCTGAAGCGATGATGCTTTTCGGCTCATATACTTCTGCAGCAAATTGAATACAAGCAACAGCTGCCTCTGCTCCAAATCCTTTACCCCAAACATCCTTGATAAAATGTAAGACAAGCTCGATGTCTTCTGATTTTGATTCTAAATCAAATCCAGCAGCACCAATGATTCTTCCTGTTGATAATTCTTCCACACCATATACGGAAACACCGAATTCCTGTTGTGATTGATCGTAAAAATTAATTACTTGCGGCATTAATTCTGCTGAAACGCTTCCGCCTGTATAGGACATAACTTCTTCACTGCACCAAAATGACTCACATGCCTGCAAGTCCTCTTCCGTTAATAAGCGGAAGCCAAGCCTTTCACTTGTGAAAATATAACTCATATCTATTACTCCTTCAAACGAATAATTTGATATACATAGAGTAGCAGAAGTGTAACGATTCGTCCAAAGGAATGGATATCTTATAAGTCAGTAATTTTGGTGGTGGCTAAAACGAAAAAAATATGTTAGCATTTTGCAGTATGCTCTAATATCATATCGGCCAATTCAGTTATGTCTCCTTCATACATATGGAACTGGAGGGAGGCTTGAATATATTCGTTCTGTTCCACTTTGTTATCGCATAACCTTAACTCTGCAGACCAATGGATTGCTGGGATTGCCACAATAACTCGTCCATCCTCTGTATGGGTTATATAAAGCTCGGTATCTTTTTGACCTAATTTTGTGTCTAATACAATAGCCATTAGGAATACCTCCTTCTTGGATTACCAACAATTATACTCTTCCTTAAATACCATTTCTTGCATATATGACAAATTTAATCAAAATGTAAAAGAATTTGACCGAAATTTAAATAAAATAGAGAAATAACCATGTTTATATTTACCTGTTTAACAGGTGAAAAGGGAGCAGACAATAAGGAGCTTAAAGATTTAGCACGTGTGACAGCTAATTAATGGGCGTTTAGCGGTATCCTTGAGGAGAAGGAGGCCATATAAATATGAAAAAGGTGATAGCTTATAAAAAATTTATGGAAGTTACTTTCTTTTTTCGGAACAGTTTTGCTGGTTGGTTTCTTGTTATATGAACTCGAAATTTTTCATGCAATCAGAAACGGGAAACTGGAAGAGTTTACAGCTTATTATCGAAATAACGAGGTTTATGCACTTATCTTAAGTTTAATTATAATGGTCGTTCAAAACAGCTTTACAGTTATACCTTTAATTTTAGTGATAACAATCAACTACTATGCTTTTGGCTTTTTTTATGGCTTTATCTGGAGCTGGGTATCGAGTATTATTGCAGCAGTCATTGTATTTGCGGCCGTGCGCTATTGGTTTCAAGATTTCGTTCAGAGAAAAGCCCACGGTGAAGCACTCAAGAAAATTGAGGAAAAAGGCGGTCATTATGTTTTTTATGCAAGGATACTTCCATTTTTCCCTACAAGCATATTAAATATATTGGCTGCAGTAACAACTATCTCACTAAAAGGGTTTGTGACCGGAACAGCTCTGGGCAACTTTTTATACTTTTTTATTCTGTCCTTAATACCATATGGTTTTCTGTCAACAGATATCAGCCCTGTCCTAATTGTACTAATCATTACGGCAATTACAGTCGTCCTTTATTTCGTGCAAAAGCAAAGGAAAAATAAAGTAAAAAC
>JAPSHL010000251.1 GCA_031179905.1 Bacillus sp. (in: firmicutes)
GCTGCAAATTTTCAAGATTTGCTTGAAGAACATGGCGGACCATTGCTGTTTCTAAGTATCATTTCTCTTGTAATTGGAGTCAGCTTTTTATTCGCAGATATATTAAAAAAAGAGAAAAGCACCTCTAAGGTTAGCTAAATTAGTATCCAGCATACATAAATGTATTTTTATGGTAAAGTAAATATATAGATACTTTTGTAAGAAGGGGCAATAGATGAATACTAAGTGGTTAAATTTCATTTCTTTATTATTATTTCTTTCAGCAATTATTTATAAAATTATCGGCCATCACGCAGTTAATGCAGCGGGATTGACCATTGTTTTATTGTTTATTATTTTAAATATTGCAGCTTTGATGAAGAAGGATGCTACATAGAAAAGGAAGGAAGACTATTGGTATCTTCCTTCCTTTTTATATGGCTTTTAACAGCTTCTATATAACAAACCATGATAATATCAAAAAAAGAATAATAAGAATAGGATAAAATCAAAAAAAGCTGCAATAGCAGCTTTCCCTAAAACTTTTATTATCTTGTGCTTTTAAAAAGGCAAAAACGGCTTTTTATCAGAACTAGAAAGCACCTCTGCCAATTCCAATTCAACAATTCGATTATCGAGAACAGCAAGGCATATACCGCTTCTGCCTTCAAGCAGTGTTTTCACACTTTGCTTGCCGAACTGAATTCCCATGATGCGATCGGTAACGGAAGGTTTTCCGCCTCGCTGGATATGGCCAAGCACTAATGGATGGATTTTAAATTCAGAGTGACTTTCGATTTCTGTTTTAAACTTTTCTGCACTAATCGCTCCTTCTGCCAGAATAAAGATTTGGCTTTTTCCAGCAGACCTTTTTATAATTTCTAGTACTTTTTCTAAGTTCCAGTCTTTGCTTGTGCCGATGATGCCATCAGCTGCTGTTGCCAGTCCTGCCCAGATGGCAATATCAGAAGCTTGCCGCCCCATTACTTCAATCCCAAAAATATGTTTATGGCTTGCTGCTGATGTTTTAATTTTATCAATGGCATCAACGGCATTTTCTACGGCTGTGTGGAAGCCAAGTGTTATATCAGTAAGGGAGATATCATTATCTATCGTTCCAGGTATGGCGGCAACTGGAAAACCTAATTGCGCTAAAGCTTTTGCTCCTTGATAACTCCCATCTCCACCAATTACAACTAAGCCGTCAATTGCATGCTTCTTTAAGATTTCCACTGCTTTTGTTTGGATGTCCTTCTCTGCAAACTCCGGAAATCGTTGCGTACCGAGAACTGTTCCGCCAACATCAATTACCTTAGACAGCTCTGTTTCTGCTAACAGTATAAATTCTTCCTTCATAATGCCGATATAGCCATTTACGCAGCCAAAAACTTGAATCTCATGTTGTGCTGCTTCCTTTACGGCCCCAAACAGGGCAGCGTTCATTCCTGGTGAATCACCGCCGCTCGTAATGACTGCGAGTTTCTTCATGTTAACTTCCTCCAATACTTCTTAGCATAGGAATTCCTCTTCGATATCTGCAATCATGCCAATTCTTCTCGCATGTCTGCCTCCTTCAAATTCAGCATCTAACCAAGCTTTCACCATTTCTTTTGCTAATACACTGCCGACTATTCTTCCGCCAAAGGCTAATATATTCGTATTATTATGTTGTTTAGATAGTCTTGCTGTTGCAGGTTCGCTGCAGACTACTGCTCGAATCCCCTTTACCTTATTGGCAGCAATCGATATGCCTACACCCGTTCCGCAAATCAAAATACCTGCTTCTACTCTGTTGGCGACAACATCTTCTGCCGCCATTTTCCCATATTGAGGGTAGTCTGTGCTTTCCCCTGACTTAGGTGAATATTCTATTACATCATGCCCTAATTCTTGTAAATATTCCGCGATAATCGGTCTTAAGTTATCGCCGCCGTGGTCACATCCGATTGCTATTTTCATCATAAACCCTCCTATTATTATTTATACAAATAAGTCTAAGATCAATGTACAAACCAAACCAATCACAGAAGAAATAGTTGAAAGAACCGTATATGTTCCGAATGTTTCTTTTAGTGTCATGCCTGAATATTCCTTCACGATCCAGAATGCGGCATCATTTACGTGAGAACAAATCGTGCTGCCGCAGCCTATCGCTAATGTTACTAGCGCTAAATTAACATCTGGATTCATGGCAAGCATCGGTGTTACTAAACCAACAGTAGAAATGGCAGCAACCGTTCCAGATCCTAAAGCAATTCTTAATATAGCAGCCACAATCCAAGCAAATAAAACAGGTGATAATGCCGAGCCATCAAATAGTTCCGCGATATATTCGCCTACACCGCCTTCAATGATTACTTGTTTAAAGGCACCGCCTCCGCCGATGATTAGCAGCATCATACCAATGGAATTAATCGCTTTCGTACAGGACTTCATTAGGTCCCCCATAGGAATGTTTCTTTTTATGCCCATTGTATAAATCGCAACTAACAGCGAAATAATCATTGCAGTGGAAGGTTCGCCAAGAAATTGCAGTACCTTGAAAATAAGACCATCATGATAATTCAACGCTTCTTCAATAATTTTTATAACAGCAGCAATTGCCAGCAAAATTACTGGAAGCATCGCCGTAAAAACACTGATGCCAAAGTTAGGTGTATCTTCCAATTTAAACGTTTTTTCTTCCTTAAAAACTCCATCTGGGGAAACTTTTTCAAAGGCACTTGGAACGATTCTTTTAGCAATATTCGGATAAATAACCCCTGCAATAATGACACAAGGAATGGAAATTATCAGTCCGTATAAAAGAACTGTCCCAACATCTGCGCCAATTCCGTTAGCAACTGTTGTAATCCCTGGATGCGGCGGAAGGAAACTATGAGTAATCAGCAAAGCTGCACTCATATGTAAAATCAATTTAACAATTGAGATTTTCACTTCTTTTGCAATCGTAAAAATGATAGGTATTATCAACACAAATGCGACTTCATAAAATAATGCGATTCCAACGATAAAGGAAGCAATGACGACCGCCCAATGAATCTTGTTTTTTCCGAACTTATTTATAAGTGTCATTGCAATGCGATTAGCTCCGCCAGCATCAGCTATTAATTTCCCTAACATAGCACCAAGTCCAAAAATCAAAGCAATATGTCCTAATGTACTGCCTATTCCATTTTCAACAATTAGTGCAATCTCTTTTAACGGGATACCTAAAAGAAGGGCAACAATAAAAGACACAATTATCAATGAGAAGAAGGTATTTAATTTCAACTTCATAATTAAAAAGATTAATATTATTACCCCAACAGTAACGTATAGTAATGGCATATTATTCACCTCAGCCTTAATATTGGTACATACTTGACTAAATAATGATTCTAATAGTCTATATTGAATACGCTTTCTTTTTTATCCAACATTTGTATACTTATCTACTTGTATGCTAAGTATACTAAAAAAATAAAGCAGTTAACTTATTATATTAAATAATATGTTGAGAGCGCCTAAAACAAACCCTAAGCAATGTAGTTTAGGCTATCTCAACAAATCATGTAATAAAAGCAGCTCATTATTTCCAATAGCGATCATATAAATTTTGCATATGGTTACTCATAATGTCTGTTGCTTTTTTTTCATCTCGTGTTTCTATAGCCTCGATGATTTGTTTATGTTCATTTAAATTTACTTCCAAATACTCTGGTCTTGTTACAGTCCGATCTCGAATGAACTGCCACATTTCTTGTTTCTTCATGGCATTAATAATCGCTGCCATAATGTTTATGAACAATTCATTATGAGAAGCTTTCGCAATATTATAATGAAGTGCCTCGTCTGTTTCCGGAACGTATACACCTGACTTTGTTTCTTCTTCCATTTTGTTAATAGTTTCCCTGAGTACAGTAATTTCTTCATCTGTAGCACGTTGTACCGCAAACTTAATAATTAATGGTTCAATATTCATCCTGACTTCTACTATTTCTTCTGGTGAAACAGAATCAAAAGAGATAGGATCTTGAGAATTGTTTGCAAGACTTTGATTGCTTTTTACATAGACGCCTTCACCCTGGCGGGAATAAATAAATCCATTTAACTCCAATGCGCTCAATGCCTGGCGAATTGGGGCACGGCTGACACCAAACTGCTCACATAATTCTCTTTCTGCAGGCAGCTTATCTCCCACTTTAAATGTTCCTGATTCAATTTCCGATAATATTTGCTGATATATTTGCATATACAATTTTTTGCTGGAAACTGGATTAAAATTAATAATAACCACTTCTCTCTGCTTAATATTCTATGAAAATCTAATATACTATATGGTTATTATATATAATTAAAATATGTAAGCGCAATAAAAGTAAAATAAATCATAGCCATAGCCTTTAACCGCCTAAGGCTATGATTTATTTTTAATGTCCAATTAATTAGTCCATATGAGATCCACCGTTAATATCTATTTCTTCACCAGTAATATAAGATGCTTCTTCAGTAGCTAAGAACGCAATTGCAGCCGCCACTTCCTCTGTTTCACCAGGTCTTCCCATTGGAATCCCGTCAATCACTTTTGCTGCTTGCTCTTCCGGAAGAGACTTCCAAATATCTGTATTTACTAGGCCCGGAGCAACACAGTTAACTGTAATTCCGTTTTGTGCCACTTCACGCGCTAAGTTTTTAGAGAATCCTAGAACAGCTGCCTTTGATGCGGAGTAGTGCGCTCCTCCGAAAACACCGCCGCCTCGTTTTGCTGAAACAGAAGAGAGACTGATAATTCTGCCGAAATTTTGTTTTTTCATTGTTTCCATGACTGCTTGCGTACAGAGGAATAGTCCAAACATATTCACGCTAAATACTTTTGTAATATCCTCGATTGTCATATCCTCAACAGTTACCTTTTGAGAGATTCCTGCATTGTTTACTAAAATATCAATACGCCCATATTTATCTAGTACTTTCTGAACCATTGACTCATTAGACTCTTTGCTTGTTACATTCAACAGGATGCCAAATGCTTCCCCGCCTTGTGCTTTAATGGCATTAACTGTATCTTCAATTCCTTCTTCATTTAGATCAGCCACTACGATAATGGCACCCTGTTTCGCAAGTGTTAATGCGATAGTGCGTCCGATTCCTTTCTTTGAACCGCTTCCTGTTACGATCGCAACTCGATTATCTAATTTAAACATAGTTATCTCTCTCCCTTTTAGTAGTTTGGAATTACAGAAGCATTTCTTGCGCTGTGTTCACGATATTTTCAATTGTGATACCGTTAAGCTCTAATAATTTTTCATATGGAGCAGATTGCCCAAACTGGTCTTG
>JAPSHL010000252.1 GCA_031179905.1 Bacillus sp. (in: firmicutes)
ATAATTTCCAAACGGAAAGATGTATTTTTTTGTCTGTTTATTTGCATTTGTCTTTGTTTTCAAAATAAATATATCATATCTTTCACTAAAACAGTCTTAAATAAAAAATTATGGTTTCCTATTCATCGGCTCTGTCACTCCTACAATATGTACAGACTCTTGTTTAGTAATAGCTTCAATCACACCACTTGCTATCTCCGCATTCGTCAGCCAGCGTGATCTTTCGTTGTCGATAATAAAACCTAGCTGAATTTGATGATACTTATATTTTTGATGGTCTGTGAGCTTTCTGTGCCATTGTTGCAAATCCGCACTGCTTCCCAGAACATGAAACAACCGGTAGTCTCTTGCAATCTCAGAAATTGTTGCTATTAGAATAGAAATAGCTTCTTCTGCATAAGAGTGTACCCATACAACAACTAACTCAATATCCCTAAAATGCATGACTGCATCTCTCAACTTTGATTCCAGCTCTTCTAGACTGCTGTAGTCCACAAGTATTGGATGATTGATAGAATTCGGGCACTTTTTTATTGTCTCGTCCATTCTGTGCTTATTTCTTCCGATTACAGATACAGAGTAACCCTGCTTCGCCAGCCAAACCGTTACATCTGAAAGCATCCCTGTCCCGCCTACTATTAATGCATGTCCCATTAATTATTGCTCCTTTAGGTGGTTTTGTTTGTAAAAAAACAGCACTGCATTTTTGCAGCACTGTTTCTTATTTATACCAGTCAGCTTGCTCCATATGAACAAAGGGGATGTCTGTATCAATCAGTCCTTCGACCTTTGTCATAGGCAAGTCTTCACCTTGCAGCCATTTAGAGAAATCGAATTCAATCGGCTCTTGATCGCCGCCAAGTGCAAACCAAGCTTTCCCTTCCTTTGGAAAATAGGCAGATGTATGAATCGTTCCTGCCCAAGCGCCATACAGATTGGAAAATATTCCCGCATTGGAGTCATTCAACAGTCTGAATGCTTCCTCTCCCCCTATCAAACTCGTTTGATGGTTCTCGATAATTTCGAGGCGTCTTTTAGAATCATCAAGAACATGACGATTTTCTTCTGTCATGATATTGAAATGATTAGTACAAGAAAGGCCTCGTCTTACTTCCACTCTTCTTGGCGAAGTTTCCACAATATATGGTGTTTCACAGCTTCTGTCGAATAGTACATAGCTGAAGGAATGGCGGTGGGGAATTTCTTTCAGAAGCTCTGCCGCTTCTTCGGCAGTTCTACAAAGCTCCAAGATCAGCCTGCCAATCATATTGCATACAAAGCCAGTCCCTGGTTTCTTCCGGTTCATGAAATTATAGCCCATCGTTAAGCCGTGTTCGTTCATGCCATCCATTCTGCCCGTGCCTCTTTGGCTCGGACCGATGATGGCATTTCCTCCGTCAGTCGGTTTAAAGATAGTATATCTACCATCATATGTTTTTGGGTGATAGTCATAATTACGAATTAAATAATCACTGCCGACATAAATCGAACAGCCAGACTTGTCAATATCGAGGCGATAGCCGCAAAATTCAAGGAGTACCTTGTCCATTGGCCAGCCTAATGCATCTCGAAAGCCTTCTAACTCTTCCCAAATCAGCGGGGCAAATTTAGAAAAAATGAGTCGGGTTTCACAGGCATCAATCGTAAATTTCGGCTTTCTTACCTTCCATTGTCTCTCCCTGTTTTTTACAAGGATTGATTCTTTGAAATATTCACCTTGTTTATAGCCAAAATCATAATGTGTTCCACGAAATTGCATGACATCTGCATAAACTTTTTTCATCTTGTCTCCTCCATCTGTGCTATTATTTAGCATACTTCTAAAAGAAGGAAAATGGAAGAGATACACTATTTAAAAGCAATGAAAAAACCAGTCACTGTTAATGACTGGCGAAAATGGTTAAACCCTAAACTTGTTGATTAATTCTTTTAAGTCTTCTGCTAAATGAGACAAAGCTTGTGAAGATGCTGCAATTTCTTCCATAGAAGCAAGCTGCTCCTCTGCTGATGCTGCAACATTTTGTGAATGCATCGATGTTTGTCCAGAAATAGTTTGTATTTCCGAAACAGTTGTCGCCACTTCCTGTGTGCCTGCAGCAAGTATTTCTGAAGTTTGAGCCATTCCTTCGATTTGCTCTGTCAGATTTCCCATAAACTCCATGATTTCCGTAAAGTTCTCTTTTGTCTGCTCGACGATTTCCAATCCTTCTTTCACATCCAATGTCACTTGTTCCATCGATGCATTGGATTGAACCATATCTGCTTGAATTGTTTTAATAAGTGCGGAGATTTGTGAAGATGACGCTTGAGACTGTTCAGCAAGCTTCCTGACTTCATCTGCAACTACAGCAAAACCTTTCCCATTTTCTCCTGCTCTTGCAGCTTCAATTGCAGCATTCAATGCCAATAAATTTGTCTGATTGGCGATATCTGTAATCACATTTGTGATTTTCTCAATTTCCTGAGAACGGGAATCCAGGTTTTTAATCGCTTCTCCTGTTTTTGCTACAGAACGATTGATTTCCGTGATTTTTTGAACTGTTTTGTCTACATATAGACCGCCGTTCTTCGCCTTCTCTGTTGCCTTTAAACCGACATCAGAAACTGCTTGTGCATTATGAGCAATTGATTGAATACCTTCTGTAACTTCAACAAGAGCAGCTGCACTGTCTTGAACATTTGTTGCGGATTGGTCTGCACCATTTGCCACTTGCTGAATAGATTCAGTAATGACTTCTGTCGCTTTGCTTGTTTCTTCTGAGCTTGCAGTAAGCTCTTCTGAAGCGGAAGCTAATTGTTCAGAAGTGGAAATGACTTCATTCATCATCGATTTTAAACTGTCTGTCATTTTGTTGTAGCTTACAGACAATACACTAAGCTCATCAGCGGATTTATCAGCTACTTTTGCCGTAAAGTCTCCGTTGCCTGCCAACTCGAGGGCTGAAGTCAGCTTTTTAAGCCTACTTCTTATTGATCTTGTGAATAAAAGAACGACTGCCACTGCTATTGCGATCATAATGATTAACACTATCAAAAATTTAGTTAAGAAAGAAGACAGGATATTATCGATCATTTCCTCTGAAGCACCAACATACATAATGCCGACAACTTTCCCTGTAGAATTTTTCAGGGGCATATATGCGGTCTGATAGTTTTTCCCAACAACATTCGCTTCACCGTAATAGTTTTCCCGATTATTAATAACAGTGTCAACCACTTCTTGTGATGCTTGTGTACCTGTTGCCCGCTTGCCATTTGCCATTACATTCGTGGCAATTCTCGTATCACCTAAGAAGAATGTTACGGTATCGTCCGTATCCTTGCCAATTAGGTCAACCAATTCATTATTATCATTGATAACCGTCTCACCTTTTAAAAGTTTATCCCCATCGACCTTCCATTCACCAGGGTATTCACTATTTACATAGTAATAACTGAGTGCGAGATCTCCTTTTGCTTTTTCTATCGCAAACTCCTTTATTCCCCTTGTAATCTCACTATTTGCTACATACCCGACAACCACGGATAAGACAATAATAATGGCAACAACGATTATGTTAATCTTGGTGCCTAATTTCATCTTAAGCTGTAATTTCATACGCTTTCCCATCCCTTAATAAATTTGCAATTTATTGATGCTAATGGTTGTATCGGCCCAATTTAGTGAAGATTAATTACTTTTTTGCCTAATGCAAAAATATTGTTGTACAACAGTGGAATCAGTTTCCAAAACTTCTATATAATAGAAAAAGGATGGTGAAAAAGCCTGCCTGCCGACTTTTCCACCATCCTTTTCCACTTATTTCACAGTCAAGATAACCCGCTGATAAGTTTTCAGTTCATGTGCTCCATCATCCTGCACTTCAATGATAATATGGAGTGTATCTCCAGATTTCGCATCCTCAGGCACGGTGAAGCTCACTGTATCACTATCTTTGCCTGTTAATTCAATCGTATCCGTTGTTTCTCCTTCTGCCAATTCACGCTGTAGGCCAAGCTGAAGACCATCTGTTACTTGTGGCACTGTTTCGTTCTTGGCTACCTTTGACTCTTCATATGTATCTGCTTCGAAATACCTCCACCATTTATAGGAAATATCGTCACCGTCCGGATCACTGCCTTTTGCATGCAACGTCACTTTTTCCCCCTTTTCGACCGTCAAATCCAGACCTTCCCCTACTTCAACAGTTGGATTATGGTTTGCATCCTCATATCTTTCTGCAGTAAGCCAATCGGCACGTGCCGCAAAGTCACTTTGAATATCATCAAACCAGCGTGTTAAAGAATACTCCGCTTCATATCGGTTTGAGTAAACATTAAAGTCAGTGACTGTGTTTTTATAGACCTTGCTGCTGACAGCGGCAAAGCGGCCGCCCCAGCCTCCATATGTCGGATTCTCCAAGCTTCTTAGTCCATTGTCTATTAAGTAGAAGAAAGATGGAGAATCTCCTTCTGAAATAAAATCATACTTATTATATTGAGGGTTTTTCTTTAAGTATTCTTCCGTTCCGCGCTGCTCTTCAAAAAGCTCTCCTTCAATCATCTTGCCATCGCCCATTAATGCATACATATCCATTAAAGGACCATGGCCGATAATATTTTCTTTATGCCAATTACCTGTAAGCTTTGTGTTCAACTCCTCTGAATGTAATTTCCACGCGTATGCAAAATGCCAGAAATTCGATGTATCATTAATGATGCGGATATCTGGCCAATTTTTAGCAATATACTTGCTATAGCTGTCATCCTGATCCAAAATTATATAAAGAACTAGCTTATCGCTTACTTTTGATTTAATACTTTCCCAATCATCTAACTTGCTATATTCTTCTTCAATCGATTTCAGTGCACGGGCCGTTGTATTTGTTCCGCCCCATGTTTGTACATATAAATCACTTTCGTCACCACTTAGGAACAGCTCCTTCAAAAACTGTGAGCCCTCTGTCTCGTCTTCCATTTCACCTACATTGGATATATTACCGATTTTTGTTATGCTGCGTAGATGATCCGGTTCAGGATAGCCGTCAGCATGCTTCACCAGATTTGGATATCCCTCCTCGTAAGCATTAAGCATATCTGTAAGCCACTGGGTGCCTGTCCATCTAAAAGGTTCTATTCCTTTTTCTTCATCACCTGCAAAGTGATAAACAGAGCTTGTCAGCACAATTCCTTCTAGGTCCATTTCATTGGCATACACCAAATAGCGGAGCACCGAGTTCATATCATCTACTTCGCCATCCGTAGTAATTACCGTTCTTGCCTTTTG
>JAPSHL010000253.1 GCA_031179905.1 Bacillus sp. (in: firmicutes)
AGTTTTAGCAAAAAAATACCCAAAAAACACAAAGAGACTTCTATCTGTTGGTACATAGAAGTCTCTTTGTGTTTTTTGAAATATTTATTATCATAGAGCAGACCTGGTTTGTCTGCTCCATATATTGTTATACCGTTTGTTTTAGCTGCTCACGCAGTTTCTGCGTTGCGGCTACCATGTTTTTAAGGGACTGAACTGTTTCTTCCTCGCGCCGTGTCTTTAAGCCACAGTCTGGATTTACCCAAAACTGTTCTTTAGCAATAACTTCTAGACTGTCATTTAAGATTGTTTCCATCTCTTGGATACTCGGTACACGCGGACTGTGTATATCATACACTCCTAAACCAATGCCAAGCTCATATGAGTTTTGTTTCAGGGAATGAATCAGCTCCCCGTGGCTTCTAGACGTTTCAATCGAAATTACGTCTGCATCCAATGCGCGAATAGTGTCAATAAAGTCATTGAACTCACAATAGCACATATGTGTATGAATTTGCGTTTCATTCTTCACACTAGATGTGGCCAGCTTAAATGCATTTACTGCCCACTCTAGATATTCATCCCATTTTTCCTTCCGTAACGGCAGACCTTCACGCAATGCCGGTTCATCTACTTGAATAATCGCAATACCCGCTTCCTCTAACACTCTTATTTCTTCTCTCAGTGCCAACGCAATTTGATTTGCCACCTGATGACGGGAAATATCATCTCGAACGAAAGACCAGTTTAGGATTGTAATTGGGCCTGTTAACATACCTTTAACATACTTTTCCGTTAACTCTTGTGCTTCGATGACTTCTTTCACTGTCATAGGAGCAGTCCATTCAACATCGCCATATATAATCGGCGGCTTTACACAGCGGGAACCATAAGATACAACCCATGCTTGTTTTGTAAAAGCAATCCCTCTCAGCTTTTCACCAAAATATTCAACCATATCTGTCCGCTCGAATTCTCCAGTTACTAAAACATCAAGGCCGATGTCCTCTTGAATCTCTATCCAGCGTGCTGTTTCATTTTTGACAAACTGTGCATATTCAGCATCCGTAATTTCTTTTTTACGCCATGCTGTTCGCGTTCGCTTCACTTCATCAGACTGCGGGAAACTGCCGATTGTCGTTGTTGGAAAATCAGGTAATTGCAATACGTCTTGCTGCAATGATTGACGCTCCTTAAAGGAAACAGGACGTGAAAAATGCTCAGTTTGCACACTAGAAACTAGCTGGCCTACATTATTGTTGTTTCTTGCTTCATGCCTTGCCAATGCTTCAATTTTCAGTTTACTTTGCGTAAGGGCAATTTCATTTGTCAATGTTTCGTTTCGTACATAGGAAGTTACTTGAATCAGCTCTGCTATTTTTTCATCTGCAAAGGACAGAGCATCCTTTAATGCAGCATCTAGCTCTTTTTCAGACGCTGTTGTGACAGGTACATGCTGCAGGCTGCATGATGACTGAATCCAAGCTTCTTTTACGCCGCTTAACCTTATTATAGACTGGGTTGTCGCCGCTTTTTCCACTAAATCAGCTTTCCAAATATCTCTTCCATTTACTAAGCCGATACCTAATACCTTATCTTGCGGGAAGCCATATTTTTGAATAGAATTAATATTTTCATCTGCTCCATGAACAAAATCAAGACCAATCCCAGCAACAGGAAGTTGTGTCAATTCCTCATATGCTGAAAGTGCCTCAAAGTAAGTTTGCAGCATGATTTTTGCGGCTGGGACATCAGCAGTTAATTGTTTGTAAATTTCTTTTACCAGATTAATATCTTCTTCACTTAGTGTCAGAACTAATGCAGGTTCTTCGACTTGTATCCACTCTGCTCCTGCATCAATAAGCTGTTGGAACACTAGTGTATACAACGGTAAAAGCTTTGATACAAACGATTCCTTTGCTTTTTGATCATAGCCTTTAGCTAGCTGCACGAACGTAAATGGACCAATAATAGCAGGCTTCGTTAACAGTCCTAATTCTTCCTTTGCCTCATTAAAATAATCCAAGATATAGTTATTTGTCAGCGACAATTGCTTATTTTCATATTCGGGAACAATATAGTGATAGTTTGTGTTAAACCATTTAGTCATTTCACAAGCGACTGCCTGTTTTCCGCCGCGTGCCATCGTGTAGTATGTTGTTAAATCTACTTCTTGTCCAGACCACTCATAACGGCTTGGCACTAAGCCGAACATTGCAGCTAAATCAAGCATACGATCATAAAAAGTAAAATCACCGACAGTCAGTAATTCCAGACCAAGCGCTTGCTGTCGTTTCAAGTTATTCAA
Organism: Bacillus sp. (in: firmicutes); assembly: GCA_031179905.1. GTDB lineage: Bacteria > Bacillota > Bacilli > Bacillales > Cytobacillaceae > Niallia. The sequence goes on from JAPSHL010000253.1 coordinate 2,288, forward strand.
GCGGATTGCTTTCATTTCTGCAATAAATTGTTCCTCAGAAATTTTCTTATTCCAAAAAGATTCTACACAACGTTTCCATTCCCGATTTTCACCAATATAAGGGTAACCAATAACAGTACTGATTAAATTCATTGTTAATTCCTCCTGTAGTCTATATTAAGGTTTTCTGATAGAAATAATTGGTATTAATGCAACAAGAAGTTATCCTGCTGTTCACTGTCAAACTACTCTATGGCAGTCATTTCAACAAAGCGCTCACTATCTAGCTTTCTGATATATTTCGTGAGCTCCTCTGTCATTTCGAAACGCAAGAAAGGAGTGATTAAATATATCCCATTAAATTTCTCGGCAGCGGCTGCTACTAAATCTTTTGCAATTGCGATTCCCTCAGCCCTAGCCTTTATCGGGTCACTGCCTGCAGAAGCCATCGCCTGTCTGACATTATCCGGCAGCTTTATACCGGGCACTTCATTATGGATGAATTCAGCATTACGGGCACTTGTCAGCGGCATAATCCCAGTGAAAATAGGTGTTTCTAGATGTTTAGTCGCTTCATAAACTTCTTCAATTTGATTTACAGAATAGATGGGCTGGGTCAAAAAGGACTGAGCGCCGCATGTAATTTTCTTTTCTATTCGTTCTACTGCTTTATGCAAATGGCGGACGTTCGGATTAAAAGCAGCGGCTATCTTGAAATTAGTACGCTGCCCCAGGCTTTGCCCAGAATAGGATAAACCTTCATTAAATTGTTTTACAAGACTGATTAAATCAAATGATGACAAATCATATACACTTGTTGCTCCTGGAAAATCACCAAGTTTAGAAGGATCGCCAGTTACTATTAAAATCTCATTTAAACCTAGAGTTTGCAGACCCATCAGATGGGATTGCAAGCCGATCATATTACGGTCGCGGCAAGTGATATGAATAAGAGGCTCTGATCCAATCTCGTTCTTCAGCTTCGTTCCAAGAGCGACATTGCTGATGCGCGGGCTGGCTAAAGAGTTATCCGCTAGTGTAATGGAATCGACACCTGCCTTATGCAGTGTTTTTGCACCTATCATAAACTCTTTAATCCCTAGTTTTTTAGGAGGGTCCAGTTCAACGAGAATCGTTCTTTCTGTTTTCGCTTTTTCATGCAGACCTTTTCTTGTTTCACTGTGAGTAACTTCAATCACTTCTACTTTTCGCACTTTAATTTGTTTTTCTGTAATTGGAGTAAGATTTCCAAGGGCTTTCTTAACTGCAGCAATATGAATTGGCGTTGTACCGCAGCAGCCTCCGATAATCCGTGCTCCTTGTTCACGCAAACTTACTGCACTTGATCCAAAATATTCTGGGACGGCTTCATAAACAAAACGGCCATCTACATATTCTGGAAGGCTCGCATTCGGATACACGGAGAGAAAAGCGCTTTTAGGGAGCGGCACTTCTTCGAGCGAACGAATCATATGATGAGGCCCTAAATGACAATTTATCCCTACCACATCAGCTCCTAATGCCTCTAAGCGGGGAAAAGCCTCATTTAAGTGGACACCATCCTGCAAATAGCTGTTTTCATGTAAAGAAACATTAGCAATGATTGGAAGCTCTGTTTCTTTTCGGGTAATCTTTAATACAGTCTCTAATTCTTCTAAATCATAATAGGTTTCTAAAAGCAGGCCATCAGGATTCTCCATCAACTGGCTGTATAATTGCTCACGGAAGCTTCTTTTAATTTCATCTAACTCAAGATCAGACTTACGAAAGCTTCTTGATGCACCGATAGTCCCGAAGACAAATGCTTTTCCCTTGGCTGCTTTTCGCGCAATGGAAATGCCTTTTCTGTTAATGGTGCTAACATCTTCCTCCAAGCCATAGCGTTTTAATTTATAGTAGTTCGCACCATATGTATTGGACTGGAGAATATCTGCCCCTGCCTCCAAATACGCTGTATGGATCGTTTCTATCCGATCAGGTCGGGTAATATTGAGCTCTTCATAGCAATTATCAATTCCGTTTGAATATAGAAGAGTGCCCATCGCCCCGTCACCAATCAAAATCCGCCTTTTTAACTCATCCCGAAAAATCATTCTATCCCCTCCTTTAAACAGCCAATGAGCATAATGCTTTTCGGTAACACCGCTATTTTCCTTACCGCCATGTTGGAAGTTTGTTAAAATATTTTTCCAATATTAAAAATACTTATGATGCTTTGAGTCCGGTGATATACCTCTAAGCTATGACACCTCTCTTTCTTATTTCTCTAACGTTGTAAGTAGCTTACCATGATTAAAAGGCTATAGTGTAACGGATAAAAGTAATCAGTTGTTATAATAAAGAGCTATACCTTATTCTGCCAAGAGTCGCTATATAATGAGGGGATGGCAGCATGCCAAAAGATTCGTTTGATAAGCGATATCAGATATCACCTTCACTATATCTCCTATTCTATTTGAATGCTCCCCTAATCTCTTAACTACCTCAGGCGTGAAAATCCTTGAGCGTATTGCTTGTCACTTTCCGCTCTAATGCATAAGCAATTCCTTGAAAAAGTAGTATGCCTGTCTATTGTCCCTTGAATTTCGCCAGTAACAGATTCTAGCTGGAAATGTAGTTTTTGATCAATTTCATTAGATATATAATTGTGAGATGTATTGTAAGAATCAATAGTCATCACTAATAGTGTTAAAAATACTAATGGTATTAAGAATACCAGTGTTTTAGCTTTATGGACATTCGCTTCACCTGTTTCCCTTCTCCTATCAAATTTTTGTTGTGGCCCGAAAAATAGTAGTTATTTGTAATTTATAAAGATCCATTAAAGTGATTTTGTATATACTTGGAAATTCCACTGAAGTTGAAGTTTACAACCATACATAAAAAAGACTGCCCCTAAATCAAGACAGTCAATCTAATCCGTTATTATTTTATTAACCTATTATTTTCACTTAAATCAAAGGGTCTTTAATACTCGT
>JAPSHL010000039.1 GCA_031179905.1 Bacillus sp. (in: firmicutes)
ACGGCAGAGGCTCGAATAAAGAGACGCTTCATATCGAGTTATCCCTTGAAGAATCTGGATTGACATACAAACCTGGAGACAGTCTTGGAATCTATCCTAAGAATGAACCAGAGCTTGTTGAACTGCTATTGAAGGAACTGTCCTTTAATCCAGAAGAAACAGTGTCAATCAATAAAAAAGGAGAGATTCGTTCCATTAAGGAAGCACTTCTTTCCGAATTTGAAATAACGGTCCTGACAAAGCCCTTAATAGAAAAGCTCGCACCGTATTCGACAAACGAAGCGTTGCAGGAACTACTAAAGAACCAAGACAAATTAAAATCCTATGTGGACGGAAGAGACTTGCTAGATTTAGTAAGGGAATTTGGTCCTTGGAACTTAAACTCACAAACCCTTGTCTCACAATTACGTAAATTGCCTGCACGTCTTTACTCCATTGCGAGCAGTTACACAGCAAATCCTGAGGAAGTTCATTTAACAATCGGAGCTGTCCGCTATAATGCACATGACCGTGAGCGTAAAGGTGTTTGTTCCATCCTATGTGCAGAACGTCTGAACCCTGGTGATAAAATACCAGTTTTCATACAGCAGAACGAAAACTTTAAGCTTCCAGAAAACCCTGATACCCCTATCATTATGATTGGGCCAGGCACAGGTATTGCACCGTTCCGTTCCTTTATGCAGGAGCGTGAAGAAAGCGGAGCTGGAGGGAAATCATGGCTGTTCTTTGGAGATCAGCACTTTGTGACGGACTTCCTTTATCAAACAGAATGGCAGAATTACCTTAAAGATGGGGTACTTACAAAAATGAACGTCGCATTCTCCCGCGACACAGCTGAAAAGGTATATGTACAGCATCGTATGCTTGAGCACAGCAAAGAATTATTCGAGTGGCTTCAACAAGGTGCCGCAGTCTACATTTGTGGAGATGAAAAACATATGGCCCATGATGTACATGAAACTCTAATCAGCATCATTGAAAAAGAAGGCAATCTAAACCGTGAGGATGCCGAAAAATATCTTGCAGCAATGCAGCAGGACAAACGCTACCAGCGTGATGTCTACTAAGATTAATCGAAAGGAGTTTTTCTAATGGCTAGACCAGTATTAACAGCACCCGAAGGAAAGCCTTCTCCAAATGAGCAACTGAAAATAGACAGCAACTACTTGCGCGGAAGCTTGAAGGAAACGATGCAGGAACAGCTGACATCAGGAATTCCCCATGATGATAACGTACTTATGAAATTCCATGGAAGTTATCTGCAGGATGACCGCGACCTTCGCAATGAACGTCAAAAGCAAAAATTAGAGCCTGCTTATCAATTCATGCTTCGTGTTCGGACTCCCGGAGGTGTCGCAACACCTGAGCAATGGTTGAAAATGGATGACCTTGCCGGGCGCTACGGAAACCAAACATTGAAGCTTACAACTCGTCAGGCCTTTCAAATGCACGGTATCCTAAAATGGAATATGAAGAGCACTATCCAGGAAATTCATCAATCAATGCTTGATACAATCGCTGCCTGCGGTGACGTTAACCGGAACGTTATGTGTAATCCTAACCCTTATCAGTCGGAAGTACACGGCGAGGTATTCAGCTGGTCGAAAAGATTGAGCGATTATCTTCTTCCTCGAACTCGTGCGTATCATGAGATTTGGCTCGATGAAGAAAAAGTGGCTTCTTCCCCAACAGTGGATGAAGAAGTGGAGCCAATGTATGGTCCAGTATACTTGCCAAGAAAGTTTAAAATCGGAGTAGCTGTACCTCCTTCCAATGATGTGGATGTATATTCACAAGATCTTGGCTTCATCGCTATTGTTGAGGCTGGTAAATTGGTTGGTTTTAATATTTCCATCGGCGGCGGCATGGGTATGACACATGGAGATACAGAAACGTATCCACAGCTTGGTAAGGTTATCGGCTTCTGTGAGCCTGAGCAAGTGTTGGAAGTTGCAGAAAATGTAATTACTATCCAGCGCGACTATGGAAACCGCACTGTACGTAAAAATGCTCGCTTCAAATACACTGTCGATCGCCTTGGTTTAGAAAATGTAAAAGCAGAACTAGAATACCGCCTCGGCTGGAATTTACAAGAAGCAAGAGAATTTCATTTTGATCATAATGGCGACAGATACGGCTGGGAAAAAGGCGTTAAAGGAAAATGGCATTTCACCCTGTTTGTTGAAGGTGGACGTATTAAAGATTTCGATGACTACAAGCTGATGACAGGCTTGCGTGAAATTGCAAAGATCCATACAGGCGATTTCCGCCTTACTGCAAACCAGAACTTAATCATTGCCAACATTTCTACAAAAAATAAGAAAAAAATCAGTGAGCTGATTGAACAATACGGCTTATTAGACGGCAAGCATTTCTCTGCATTACGCAGAAATTCTCTCGCTTGCGTATCATTGCCGACTTGCGGTCTAGCAATGGCAGAGGCTGAGCGCTACCTGCCTCGTCTGATTGATAAAATTGAAATTATAATCGATGAAAACGGCTTGCGTGATGAAGAGATCACCATTCGTATGACAGGCTGTCCTAACGGTTGTGCCAGACACACAATAGCTGAAATTGCGTTCATCGGAAGAGGCCCTGGCAAATATAATATGTATCTTGGCGCAGCCTTTAATGGCAGCAGACTGAGCAAGCTCTACCGTGAAAATGTCGGAGAAGAAGATATCTTAAGCGAGTTGGGTGTCCTTCTGCCGCGCTACGCAAAGGAAAGATTAGAAGGCGAACACTTTGGTGATTTTGTCATTCGTGCTGGCGTTGTCAAAGCAGTGACAGACGGAACAAATTTCCACGCAGTATAAGTAAAAACCGAGATAGGATTAATCCTATCTCGGTTTTTTTATGCTAGTCCATTAAAGGCTTCCGTTATTTGTTCTTCACCTGAAACTAAATCAAAGGAACGCTTATATGTTCTTGAATCATCAAGAGACGCAGCGATAACTTTTGCAACATCGGATCTTGGAATAAAGCCTCTGGAGAGATCCTCTCCAACTTGGATTCTGCCTGTCGCAGGTTCATCTGTAAGTCCTCCAGGCCTAATGATTGTGTAGTTTAAATTGCTGCCGAGCAACATGCGGTCCGCATAATGTTTGGCAACATAATAAGGTCTAATATGCTCGTTCCAATTTTCCCGATTATGCGCCTGTAATGCACTAACCATAATAAACCGTTCAATACCCGCCTTTTCAGCAGCCTCCATCGTTTTAACCGCACCGTCCAGATCGATTAACAGCGTCTTATCAGCACCAGTGCTTCCTCCAGAACCAGCAGTAAACACAACAGCATCACAGCCTTCCATAGCTGCGGCCAGCTCATCAACACTTCCTTCGAGATTAGCCAAAACTGTTTCAATGCCTTGATTAGCATATACTTCTCGTTGCTCCACAGCACGAACTAGGGCCCGTACAAGATGCTTTCCTTCTTCCTTAAGCTGTCCGACAAGAATTTTGCCTATTTTTCCATTTGCTCCTACTACTAAAGTTTTCATGCAGCATTCCTCCTTTTCTATCCTCTCTATAGATTGTCTCATTCGTCCTATATTAACTTCAAATAGTTTGATTTTAAGAAAGAAAAAAGCCATCTGAAAGCAGATGGCTTTAAAGTGATTATTAAACAATTTCTTTTCTTCTGACCTTCAGTATATGGAATAGTTCTTCGAGACTCTTGATTTCATAAGTTGGCTTCCATTCCGTTGTGTTTTCAATACCCTTCAGATTCACCCAGCATGTATCAATGCCAGCTAAAGTTCCGCCTTTAATATCAGCACTTAAGGAATCACCGATAATCAGTGTTTCACTTAAGTTTATATTTGGTATGCGCTCAAAGACGAAATCAAAAAACTCCTTCATCGGTTTCTGATACCCTGTATCCTCTGATACAAATATAGCTTTAAAGGATGAGAATAAACCGGCCAATTTCAAACGCTTGTCCTGGGTTTCTGAAATACCGTTAGTAACAATATACAGGTTAAAATCAGCCTGCAGCTCATGAATAAGCTCCAGTGCACCAGCGACGAGTTGATGCCCCTCACCAAGACCTCTGCGGTACTGTTCCTCCAGCTGGATGCCGTCAACCGACTTTCCGAGCTCATTAAACAGCAGGCTGAAGCGAGTACTGAATAATTCCTCGCGAGTAATCTTTCCGTCTTCAAAGTCAGCCCATAAGCGGCGGTTAATTTGTGAATATTTGTTATGGTTGTCTTTACTATATTGAATGCCTTGGCTTTCTAGCAACATGCGCAACGACGCTTGCTCTGCCGCCTCAAAATCCAATAATGTATCATCAACATCAAACAGCAATGTCCTGTATTTTCTCATGATTGTCTTCCCCCTATAACGCAGCGCTTGCTTTTTCTATCCTGTGCGCACCTCTTTTAATTTTAACTATATAGAAAGGGAAAACAAAAATAAAGTCCAAAAAAAGATACAACCTATAGCTAAAATATATGTTTGGCATCTTTTGGCATACTTCTGATGCGCATCAAATATTTTGTCATTGCTTGATCATCTTTATTGGGATAACAGTAATTTAAATGCTTGGCTACAGCCTCTCCAAGAAACCTGAACAAGTCACTCATTATAAACAAGGCCTGCCACATATTTTCGTAATTGCTATCCGCATATGTCTGTTTATACATACTCCAATATTCCTCTGGCAAATAATCGCCAAAATATTTACCCATCTTCCCTGTCGACACTCCAAACTCACGATTAATGCCAATCCACCAAGAAACCATTTCATCAAGCATTGGTCTGACAATTGTTTCGGCCATGTTTTTAGCATACGGGAGCTCCTTCCGCCATATTCCCTTCGCGACATTCTGCTGGCACCACAAAAATTCATTGCACACATGCTGAAAGTGTACCTCAGATGGCGCCTTTACATGATACATACTGTCAGATGAAGGAGAAATTTTCGGGAGGATACCCTCCTTATCTAATAAGGGCACTGTCAGTGAATCGCACCCGTAATGATCTAACATTGACTCCTGTGTTTCAATATGGAGGTCAATCCGATTACCGTCAGTAAACAGCATTAAATACCCATATGATTGGCTGATGTCGACCTCACGTCCAGCAGCCATGTCCATCCTATCAGGCTCCTGAAGCATAATAAGATCGCCAAATACCTTTATCCAACACTCATCCGCAAGAAACGAACCTGTTTCTTTGACCACATAAACAACATCATAATCCTGCATGATGTCCTTCCCTGCATCCGGATTAGTTCTCGATCCGTTCATATACACAGCTCTGATTCTATCATCACTTCTAGCCGTACCGAGGATAAGCTCAAGCATTTCCCTCTCAGTTCTGATTTGCACCGCCCCCTACTTTACCGTCAAATAGCTGCATTCCTCCACAGGCTTAATAGCATGTCCTTTTTCATCTGTACACCATGACTGCGATTGAAAAGCAAGGAAAATGGCTGCCCAGCGGTTTTCTTCCTCAAAATGGATAAGAATACCTCCGTCCTGCCAAGCCCCATTATCCTTTTTCCATCTTCCGACATTGCCTTGATTCATATGGATATCATGAATGCCGTTTCCTGGCTTAAACTGAAAATATTGATCTGCTTTATGCTCCTCCGGGCCCCATCTTTCCCCAAAAGCATAAATGAAAGCTTCCTTCTCCAGCGCTTCTTTCACATAATGCTGCATTTTCTCATTAAGATCATTATCCTCCCCATCAATATTGGCTGGAAGAGGAATCATGTTTGCAGGATTGAATAGATTGCCTCTAACATAATCTAGCGCAATATCAGGTTCATTATTTTTTATTAGTGTAAAACCAGACTTGAGCTCAGGCAGCTTAGAGATATCTTCTGAATTAAAGTCCTCTCCCACATAAAAAAGAACTTCAGAAGGATACGATTGTGACTTAATATTAACAGCAATCCGATAATCAACACCCTCATCATCTTGTATATGAATCTGATAATGAGGGGTTTCACCACTTCCCATCATTGTATCTATTGCTTTCCCCTTTAGCACACCGTATTTGTTTAAAGACATTCTAATTCCTCCTTTTTTTAACTAACAGCTAACATATCTTCATGGCGTTTCCTACCAAACATCTTCGCTAAGCATTGCAAATATCCTCTATAAAACTTTCTATCCGTCTAAAATAAGCAGCAAGCCCTAAATCATTTAAGGCAGCAAAAAACCCTCAAGTTTTTCTAAACTTAAGGGTTCGCTTTTATTTATCCTTTAACATGATATCTGCCTCTAGGCACAACCAAAGGAGTTGCTGAAACTGGATCATTTATCACCGTGCAATTAAGTCCAAATATGTCTTTTACCAATGTACTTGTAATTATATCGGACGGTTTGCCCTCCCCAACTAGTTTTCCTTTTTCAAGGGCAAAAATATAATCTGCATAACGAGCTGACAGGTTTATATCATGAAGAACCATAACAATTGTCGTACCATATTTTCGATTAAGGTCTGTTAACAAATCTAGTATCTCTATTTGATAAGTAATATCTAAAAACGTTGTCGGCTCATCAAGAAATAAAATATCCGTTTCCTGCGCAAGCGCCATCGCAATCCAAACACGTTGTCTTTGTCCGCCTGAGAGCTCATCAATATCATGATTTGCAAATTCAGTAATATTCATTATTTCCATTGCTTCAGCAACTGCTGCATAATCCTTCTTGGACCATCCGCTAAGTAAAGATTGGTGTGGAAATCGCCCGCGCCCAATTAGATCTGCTACTGTAATACCCTCTGGAACAACAGGAGATTGAGGTAATATACCTAAAACTCGAGCTAATTGCTTTGGGGCAATTTTGCTGATTGCTTTACCATCAAGTGTGATTTGACCCGATGAAGGTTTTATCAATTTGGCAAGTGTTTTCAGAAGGGTCGACTTTCCGCAGCCATTAGCTCCAATAATAACGCTGATTTTATTGCTGGGAATCTTCAACTCAATCTCGTTTAATACCATTTTATTATCATAGCCTGCTATTAATTTTTCCGCCCGAAAATCATGTATTGTTTCCATTACAATTCTCCCTTTCGATTCATTCGGATTAACAGCAAGATTAAATATGGTGCGCCAAGCAATCCAGTTATAACCCCTACAGGGAACCGGTACTCAAAAGCAAATTGGCCAATTAAATCTGCTGCTAAAACTAAACTTGCCCCTACAAGACCTGCTGGCAAAATGTTGGAGAAACTCGCGCCTACTAATCTGTTAGCAATCGGACCTGCAAGAAAGGAGATAAACGCAATCGGACCCGTTGTTGATGTAGCAATAGCAATCATAAAAACAGAACTTACAATAAGTAACACTCTTGTCTTACCAGCAGCAACACCGAGAGAAGTAGCCATTTGCTCCCCAAGTTCTAAAATGTTCAAGTGTTTTCCTACCAAAAGAACAATGGGAGTGAAGATAATGACAGTTATTATTAACGGCGGCAATTCTTCCATCCGGGAACCATTCAGACTTCCATTAAGCCATCTAAGTGCAGCCGGAATATCCTGTTGCGAACTAATTAACAAAAGATAGGATATTACCGCATCAAGTATAGCTTGTATCCCTATTCCGATTAAAATCAAGCGGCCAATAGAAAATGATTTCCCTCGGGAAAATACATACATAAAAATAACAGTTACAAGACCGGCAATAACAGAAGCAACCGAAACAACTGCGTTGCTCGTATGAAACATAGTGATACATAGAACAGCTGCAGCACTTGAACCAGATGTTATCCCTAGTACGTTTGGATTTGCAAGTGGATTGCGCAGCATTGTTTGAAATATATAACCGGCAGCACCAAAGGCGAATCCAGCAAATAGACCTGCTATCATCCTTGGTAAACGTATCGTATTTACTGCAAATGAGACACCTGCAATCTGTTCTCCTGAAAGCGCACGAATTACTTCTTGAATTGGATAGATTGTGTTTCCCAATAAAAGCATTGCGCAGCAAAGAATACAAGTCAGCATTAACAGTAAGCTGGTAACTTGAATCCAACGCCGCCGTCTTTTCCGGATGCCTGTCATAATAAAGTTAACTTTACTAGATTGATTTTTCATAATGACCGCACTTTCGATTTCTTCGCTAATATGATGAGTATTGGTGCACCTATAAATGCAGTAACGACACCAACTTCAAGTTCTCCAGGACTGGCAACAAGTCGTCCAATAACATCAGAAAATGTTAATATAACTGCCCCTGCAATTGCTGACATCGGAATTATAAACCGTACATCTGGACCAAGAATAAGCCGCATAGCATGTGTTGATAAAAGTCCAATAAAACCAATTGGACCTGCTAATGCAGTAGCTGCTCCACACAACATCACACCGCCAACAGCCGCCCCAAGACGTAAAAGTCCCGGCCTGACACCAAGTCCTGATGCAACATCATCTCCTAGTGCAAGAGCATTCAATGCTGGTGCCGCAATAAAGGCAATAATAATACCGATTGCCAGAAAAGGAAGAAATGTTGTAATAGAATTCCAAGTTCCAGAACCAACACTGCCTACTTGCCAGAATCTGAATTGATCCATTGCATAAGAATTAGGTATCAAAATGGCCGTTACAAGGGAAGAAAGAGCTGCAGTTGTTGCAGCTCCTGCCAATACCAGTTTAATTGGTGTTGCTCCTCCTCGTCCCATTGAACCAATTCCAAAAACAAAAGCTGCTGTTAATGCTGCTCCTATTAAAGCGAACCATATATATTGATTTGCTGTACTAATATTAAAGAATGCTAGTCCACAAACAACAAATAATGCTGCTCCAGTATTTACCCCTAGTATGCTAGGGTCTGCAAGCGGATTTCGCGTAATAGCTTGCATCAGTGCTCCAGAAACCCCTAATGCAGCTCCGCATAATAAACTGAAAACAGTTCTGGACAGACGTTTGCGCACAATATTTGCTGCAAAAGAATCTTTATTTTGGCCAAACAGTCCGTCCATTATGTCTTGAAAGCTGACCACTCGAGCTCCAAAGGAGAGCGAAGCAATAATAGATGCAATTAATAGTATGATTGACAAAATTAAACACAGCTTAAAGTTTTTTGGAACATGCAGGTTCAACTGTTTATCTTTTGAAGCTGAGAAACTATTCATTTATCTTATCGATAGCTCCGCCAATTAGCTCTAAGTAGTCATCAATAGTGTATTCGATTGATAGCGGAGTTGGTGTTCCTGCTGCAACCAATGGTGTATCACTTGCAATAAATGCTACCGAGCCTCTTTTTACAGCAGGGATGTTTCCAAGTAACGGATCTGCTTTAATTGTGTTATATAATTCATCGTCGCCATAACCAACAATTACATCAGCATCATTAAGAGCCTCTACATTCTCTGCACTTAAATCAAGAGAATAACTGTTAGGATCTGTAATTAAATCTTTAACACTGTCTGGGTAGTCTAGTCCTAATTCTTTCAAGAATGCAACACGAGAGTCAACTGGTGTATAAAGGTGCAGCTTAGATAAGTCTTCTGCTGAGAAGTTAACCCAAACAACTTTTTTGCCTTCAATTTGAGGATATTTAGTCAATTTCTCTTTAATCATATCTTCAACATCTGTTATAAGCTGTTCTCCTTCTTCTTTCATGCCCATACCTGTTGCATTAAGTTCAACTTGTTCACGCCATGTTGTAGCCCAAGCTGCAGTTGGGTACGCAACAACAGGAGCAATTTGGGAGAGTGTATCATAATCTTCTTGCGTAATACCAGAGTAAGCAGCAAGAATAACATCAGGATTTGCATCTGAAATTGCTTCAAAATCAAGACCATCAGTATCTTGGAAGACATTTGGATCTTTAGCATCAAGCTCTTTTAGCTTTTCTGCTGTCCAAGGAAGTAAACCGCTGTCATCCTGTACCCCAAAGTTTGCGGCAGAAAATCCTACAGGAACTACACCAAGAGCTAAAGCGACATCCTGATTTCCCCATTGAATTGTAACAACGCGTTCTGGTTTCTTATCAATAACTGCTTCACCTAAAGCATGTTTAATTGTAATTGGATATTCGGAATCAGAATTGGAAGAAGCAGATTCATTTTTATCAGAATCATTTGTTGATGAATTTGAACAACCTGCTAAAACCAGGATTGCGATAATTGAAAATAAAAATAGCTGAAGAAATGGCTTCTTGCGTTTTAAATGCATATCTAAGTCCCCTCTTATATGTATTATGATAGTTTATAAGGTAAAAAGTGATAAAAATACTTGCTTTCTCTTTTTATTTCAACTTAAGCACAGCTGCTATCATCACGTTTTACAATGATTATCATTCTCAACAATAATAATTCTTTTTTATTTTTCTGTCAATTATTTATTCTAAAGACAATGATTGGTGAAGCGATTGTTCTCTTGCTTTTTGACATAAATAAACCCTATAGATATGAAAATCTATAGGGCTCGATCTCAACGGGAACAGTTTCCTGTCCTTTTATTATTCAACTGTAACAGATTTAGCCAAGTTTCGCGGCTTATCAACATCACAGTCTCTATGAAGAGCTGCATAATAAGAGATAAGCTGCAGCGGTAATACAGAGATAAGGGGTGTCAATAACTCATGCACAGCTGGAACGATAAAGCGATCACCTTCCATTTCCAAGCCTTTCATGGAAATAATACACGGATTTGCGCCGCGCGCTACCACTTCTTTAACATTACCGCGAATGCTCAAGTTGACACTTTCTTGTGTTGCTAAGGCAATGATTGGCGTTCCATCTTCAATCAAAGCAATTGTTCCATGCTTTAATTCACCGCCAGCAAAGCCTTCTGCCTGGATGTAAGAGATTTCTTTTAGCTTAAGCGCACCTTCTAGACCAACATAAAAGTCAATTCCCCGGCCAATAAAGAATGCATTTCTTGTTGTAGATAGATATTCTCTGGCAATCATTTCAAGCTCGTCTTTTTGCTCAAAGACAACTTCCATTGCATTTGCAATGATGCCCAGCTCATGCACTAAGTCAAAGCTGCTTTCATAACCTTTGCTTCTGCCCGTTACTTCAGCAAGAATGGACAATACTGCCATTTGTGCAGTATATGCCTTTGTTGAAGCAACAGCGATTTCAGGACCTGCATATAGAAGCAATGTATGATCAGCTTCACGAGAAAGTGTAGAACCAGGTACATTTGTAATAGTGATGGCTGGGTAACCAAGCTCCTTCACTTGTACAAGCACAGCCCTGCTGTCAGCTGTTTCTCCACTTTGCGTAATGAAAATAAACAAAGGTTTTTCAGAAAGCAACGGCATATTGTATCCAAATTCACTAGCTACATGAACCTCAACTGGAATCTTTGCTAAGCTTTCAATAAATTGTTTACCTAGAAGACCTGCATGATAAGAAGTTCCTGCTGCAATGATATACAGGCGATCTGCTGCTTTTACAGCATCAATTATTGCAGGATCAATTGTAAGCGCACCATCTTCATCTCTATATTGTTGAATGATTTTACGAATAGCAAGAGGCTGCTCATCAATTTCCTTCAACATATAATGGGGATAAGTTCCTTTTTCAATATCACTTGCGTCCAATTCAGCTGTATAAGCTTCCCGGGAAATAACTTCTCCATCTAAAGTTTCAATAATTACTTTGTCTTTTGACACGAGAACAATTTCTTTATCAACTAGTTCAACATATTGGTCAGTTACTTGCAGCATTGCCATTGCATCACTTGCTATAACATTGAAGTCTTCTCCCAAGCCGACTAAAAGCGGACTCTTGTTTTTGGCAACATATATTACATCAGTGTTTTGCTCATCCAATAATGCAAAAGCATAAGATCCCTTCAGCATTTTCAGAGTTTGCACAAATGCCGCTTTAACATCTTGGCCGCTTTCTACTAATTGCTCAATTAATTGAATAACTACCTCTGTATCTGTATCACTTTTCATTTCAACATCTGGCAGGTATTCCTTTTTTAACAAATCGTAGTTTTCAATCACACCATTATGAACAATCGTAAAGCGACCGGAAGCACTTTTATGCGGGTGTGCATTTAGTCTGCTTGGCACTCCATGCGTAGCCCAGCGAGTGTGGCCGATACCAGTATCAGTAAATACTGTTTCGTCTACAATACTGCGCAAATCGGCAATTCTGCCTTTTTCCTTAAACACCTGTACTCCATCTTCATTGCTTAAGGCAATACCTGCCGAATCGTATCCTCTATATTCAAGCTTTTCAAGCCCTTTTAATAAAATCTCTTTTGCATCCTGGTTTCCAATAATACCAACTATTCCACACATACTTCTTTTCCTCCGTTCTAGGGAAGCAAGAAGTCTTACTAGGGGACAACTTGCTCCCCTATCTCTGTAATATTTATATAAACTTTAGAATAGCATGCCCTATTCTTTGTCCATTAAGTTACCTTAATGTTTTAAAATAAAGCTCACGATTTGCTATCACCGGGAGGTATCCGCCGAAATATCGATAAACCTCCTCCTCGTCAACTAGCATACGTTTCGTCCCTGCTAGTTCAGGCGCTTTATGAAACTATACTTACCTTTTCTCCCCCCTTTTTCTTCAATTTGCTTTTTTCACAAAAGCAAGTTAATCATACCTTACTTTCAAATAATCCGTCAAATACTATATATAAGGTATATTTGCTTTTATAAAAAAGGATAAAGAAAGATTCAGCCCGGTGAACTTTCTTTACCCTCTATCCTATTCATCATCTAAAATAATGTGACGATACTTACTGATCCTTCAATCCCATTTCTTTCTCTACCACTTCAGCAATAATATTCACATAAGCATCACATAATTCACTAGTTGGAGCCTCTGCCATAACACGAACAAGCGGTTCAGTACCGGAAGGACGAACTAAAATCCTGCCGTTGCCATTCATGTCTTCTTCCACTTTGCTGATGACTTCCTTTACCTGCTCATTATCTGTCACATGATACTTATCAGTCACCCTGATATTCACTAATTTTTGAGGGAACTTCTTCATTTCTCCAGCCAGTTCTGATAACGGCTTTTTCGTTGCCTTCATAATGTTTACAAGCTGAAGGCCTGTCAACAGTCCGTCACCTGTAGTATTGAAGTCTAGGAAAATGATGTGGCCTGATTGTTCTCCGCCAAGATTATATCCATTCTTGCGCATTTCCTCTACTACATAGCGGTCGCCGACAGCTGTTGGTATACTTTTTATCCCGTGCTGTTCCAGCGCCTTATAAAAGCCCAAATTGCTCATTACTGTCGATACAACTGTATCTTGTTTAAGGCGGCCAGTTTCTTTCATATATTTCGCACAAATATACATGATTTGATCGCCGTCAACAATCTCACCTTTTTCGTCAACAGCAATCAGGCGATCTCCATCTCCGTCAAAAGCTAAACCTACATCTGCTTGTTTTTCCTTCACGAATCCTGCTAACGCTTCAGGATGAGTGGAACCTACTCCATCATTTATATTTAATCCATTTGGAGATGCTCCCATTGTGGAAATGTCAGCATCCAAATCAGCAAACAAATGCATTGCAAGAGCGGATGTTGCACCATGCGCGCAGTCAAGAGCAACATGAATGCCGTCAAACTCTTCATCGACAGTCTGCTTCAAGAACTGAAGATACTTTTGCCCGCCTTCAAAATAATCATTAACTTGTCCAAGATCAGCTCCAGTTGGTCTTGGCAATGAGTCAACATCCTGATCAATCAATGCTTCAATTTCTAGTTCTTGTTCATCTGAAAGTTTAAAGCCATCTGGACCGAAAAACTTAATGCCATTATCGGCAACAGGGTTATGGGAAGCGGAAATCATTACGCCGGCCTGTGCTCCCAGAACTTTTGTCAAATAGGATACCCCAGGTGTAGAAATAACACCTAAGCGCATTACTTCCGCACCAATAGAAAGCAATCCCGCTACTAGGGCTCCTTCCAGCATATGGCCTGAAATACGAGTGTCACGGCCAATCAGTACTTTAGGCCGATCTTGATCTTTTGTCAGGACGAAACCACCGAATCTCCCAAGCTTAAATGCTATTTCAGGTGTCAGTTCGCTATTTGCTACTCCTCGTACTCCGTCCGTACCGAAATATTTACCCATTCCTAAATCGCTCCTTCTAACTAATATAAATCTTTATCAATTTTTAAGCATCTTTTTCCGTTATTGATACACTTGCTGTCTCTTTTGCCAGCTCCCAGCTAACGTCTTCTGGACCTTCCACCATAATCTGTACCTCGTGTTCACCAGCAGACATTCCGGTCAGATCTAGGTACAGAGAAAAATCTGATGCTGCTAAGCCTTTTACAATGTCGTTCGCTCCTGTTACATCAAGACTTGCACTTTTGTCAGCAGGATCTGTTATTTCTGCTTCAAGTTCATCACCCAGACCTTGTATACTAATAGGTATTCCACTTATTGTTTTTGTGCTCGTTTCATCTGCAGATGCTGTTTCATCTGAATCCTCTTCATTTGCAGAGGATTGCTCTGAATCTGCATTTTCCTTCCCGACTGTCACTTTAACCGTGGCAGTAACCAGCTCGGGCTCTACAGCTGTCACTCCGTTTGAAATAATCACAGGAAGTTCTATATTCTGATCATTGTCTATATCACTTAAATCGACTTCAACTCTTGTACTATCCACTTCTTTTAGTATATCTTCTGGACCGGAAATTGTCGCTTCCGTTTTGTTTAAAGTTATTGAGTCAATTGTTACATTAGATGGCGGGTCGCCTTTTTCCACGATATTTATTGGAACTGTTTTACTTGTTCTTGTTACAGGGATATTCACATCTACCGTTTCTGGTTCCACTTCGACATCTAATTTATTTAGACTGCTGTCTAACACAGATACTTTTGCCTTCTGGCTTATATCCTTGCTAGTTCCTTCTTCCAGCTCTACATTTGCTTTTACATAGGCTATTTTATCAATTTCATCCTTTGCCCCGGTAACCTTAACAGTCGAAGGACTGATTGTTGCCGTGCCAGTAGAATAACCATTGGCAATTAAGCTGCTATTATACTCAGCTTCTACGCTTACCTCTTTTGTTACTTTCTCTTTCAAAGTAACTTCAATCGTGTCTGGATCAATGACAGCTTCCAGCTTATCAGATAGATCCTTTACTTGGAGAGTAACCTCTTTAGTACCGATTTCAGCATCAGTCAAATCAACATACACTTCAAAATTCTTTTGCAGTCTTGCAGATTGTAAGTGTACTGTCGGCCCTGTCAGCGTGACATCCACTGTTTCCGGCACTCCTGATACGATAAGGTTATCTGTATCGTAATAAACCTTTACAGGCATATCCTTTACTATCCCAGTATCTTCTGTGCCTGGAACATTAACATCATTAGAGTTATCATTTCCATCATATACATATAAAAACAGTAACAACGCCAGAGCAAAGGCGATAACCTTCATAAACCAATTGCTTTCTCCGATTCTGTCAAATAACTTATTCATTTGTTCTTCCCCTTCCAGCTCCACTTAACAGAGGAAGCATGTTTGGCAGAAGGTGCAATTAATGCACTGGATAATAGTTCTTTAAATGCTTCCAATTTAAGATCCCGATGGAGGTCGCCATTTTTTGTGATTGAAATAGCTCCAGTTTCTTCGGAAACGACAATAGTAATACTGTCCGTTACCTCACTGATGCCGAGTGCAGCTCTATGCCTTGTACCCAGCTCCTTTGATATGAAAGGACTCTCTGACAGTGGTAGATAGCAGGCAGCTGCAGCTATATTATTCTTTTGCAAAATTACAGCACCGTCATGTAATGGTGTGTTTGGAATAAAAATGTTAATTAAAAGTTCAGAAGATATTTTGGAATCCAAGGAAATACCAGTTTCAATATAGTCATTCATGCCAGTCTCCCTTTCAATGGAGATAAGCGCACCAATCCTTCGTTTAGCCATATAATCAACAGCTTTTACAATCGAATCGACCACATACTGCTGTGCCTGGTCTTCCGGTATTCCGCTTCGTGAAAAGAACTTTCCTCTTCCAAGCTGTTCAAGTGCCCTTCTCAGTTCCCCCTGGAAAATGATAATGAGCCCAAGAGCCCCCCACTGAATGACTTGCTCCATCATCGTTCCCATTGTCTGCAAGTTAAAATAATCACTCAGCAGCTTTACGATCAGGATGACAAAGATACCTTTTAATAATTGGACTGCTTTTGTACCCCTTACTATCATAAGGATTTTATAGATGACATACCACACAAGGAGAATGTCTACGGTATTCGCTAAATATTTTAAAAAAGGGAAATCTGCAAACGACATTTTCCTTCCTCCAAAGCATATATATTTCATAAGCAATCTCTGCTTGTTTTTGTTTACCTACAATTATCATATTATATCACATTTACGTTTAATACCAATCAGGACAAACTAATTTTATAAAACAGGAGGATGTTTCTATAAACCATTGGAAAATTCTTGATGTTATTATATGATCCTTTTCTTAATTTTATCAGTCATATAACGAAAAATCCCTGCATTAGTATGCAGGGAGGCTTTGTTTTGCTTTTTCACCTTTAAATACGTCCGTAATACCATTGACTGTTGACTTGATATAATACCAAAGCCAGTCAAAGACTTCATTAACTTCTTCTATCTCACCTGTAACCTGGTTAGCAGAAGCCATGTACTTCTCTCCATTTATAACAGTAACATCCCCATTGACTTTTCCTTCTATTTTTATATTTCCATTCCGAACCACAATGTCTCCCTCAACAACCTCACCTTTAGGAACAATAACTGTGTCATTCTCAACCACAAGATTAGGCTGTTTCGAAACGGAAAATTCATGATTTTCATTCCATGCAGACAGGAGACTTGAAACCATTAGTACAATAAATAAAGATGCTGCAGCAAAGATGGGATGATTGCGCACCCATCTTTTAAAGACAGCCTGCTTTTTTTCCTTTGGGAGCAGTGCCAGCACATTCTCCGTAAAGTTTACAGGTGCCTGTATATGTGATGTGCTTTGGACAAGTGCTATCGTCTTTTTCAATTCATGAAAATGAATTGCACAGTCCTCACATTCATCCAAGTGTTTTTTCAGCTGTAGCTTATCTTGTTCTGATATTTCTTCATCAAGATATTGATGCATATATTCTATAACCTTTGATGAACAAGTCATATTATTTCACCTTCTTATTAGACATGCCGTAATTGCTTTCTTAAAGCCTCTCTACCCCTATGGATCCGTGTTTTTACTGTTCCCAGAGGTAGTTCAAGAATTTCGCTGATCTCATTCAGAGAAAGTTCTTCGATATATTTTAGCACAATCACAGACCTATATTTCTCTGGCAGTTTTGATATTTCACGTTGGATAACTGCTTGCAGTTCAAGACTTTCTACATCCTCTTCTGGCAACCTCGAATCTGAAGATATTTGCGAATACATGTTTAAACCATCTGTACCAGGAACCTCAGCATCCAAATAATAATCTGGCTTTTTCTTTCTGATCCTGTCAATACATAAATTAGTTGCTATGCGATAAAGCCAGGTGGAAAATTTCAAGTCCATGTTAAATCGATTTATATTAACATATGCTCGAAGAAACGCTTCTTGTGAAATATCCTCCGCTTCATGTCTATTTCCCAGCATTCGGTAACAAATTTGGAACACTTTATCTTTATAAATGTCAATTACATCACCGAAGGCATTCTGATCCCCTTTTATTACTTGCTTGATTCTCTTTTTAACTAATGCTTCCATCCATTTACCTCCGCTCTAAATGCGGCTAATCGATTAATACGTATCGATAGCGAATAAGGTTTCATTTTTTTTAAAAATTCCTCCTAAATCTGCTTAATAAATATGTTTTATACAAAAAAAAAGAGTGGACGGATAAAAAACTAATACACAGTCTTCCATAAAAATCAGCAGACAAGTTGATTATTTAAAGCTTAGCCGTCTATTCATATTTATTAGGTCATTTTTAACATTTTCTAAAATATGTATATTTACTACTTTTGAATGACTTTACTACTATTTTAACAAATTATGACAACTTATGTTTAAAAATTTTATATATTGGTTATAAAAAATAGGTGTATTATGTTAAAATCATGACAATATTATACTTTTCAGATAAAATGAAAATTAACTAATGGATGAGGGTGAAACCAATGTGTGAGCAAAAGTTGTTAAAAGATATTGAGGAACATCGTGAAAAGATGATTTATTTAGCAACTCGCACTTCTTTTTCGCACCCAAAAGTGATTGATTTAAGCGCTAAATTAGACGAGTTGTTAAACAAGTACGACAGCTTTATAAAAACAGGTTGGAAGGAAAATTACTAACCATAAATATTCTCCATTATACAGCATATTATGGTTACTTTAAATTGATGTCTTACATATTTTATGAATCCTGAATACATAAAAAAACCAAGCAATTATTGCTTGGTTTTTTACAGATGAGCCATGCAGGATTCGAACCTGCGACCCTCTGATTAAAAGTCAGATGCTCTACCAACTGAGCTAATGGCTCTTGGCTGGGCTAGCTGGATTCGAACCAACGAGTGACGGAGTCAAAGTCCGTTGCCTTACCGCTTGGCTATAGCCCAAAAATAAATAAAAGGACTTATTATGTCCAATTGTAAATGGTGGAGGGGGACGGATTCGAACCGCCGAACCCGAAGGAGCGGATTTACAGTCCGCCGCGTTTAGCCACTTCGCTACCCCTCCATAATATTGGAAAGAACTGTTTTTGGAAATGGTGCCGGCGAGAGGACTTGAACCCCCAACCTACTGATTACAAGTCAGTTGCTCTACCAATTGAGCTACACCGGCACATATCTTAATCTTCTATTATATTAAAATGGTGGAGGATGACGGGATCGAACCGCCGACCCTCTGCTTGTAAGGCAGATGCTCTCCCAGCTGAGCTAATCCTCCAAATGGTGACCCATACGGGATTCGAACCCGTGTTACCGCCGTGAAAGGGCGGTGTCTTAACCGCTTGACCAATGGGCCTTTATTATTTTTTGTAAGCTTCCAACCGGGCTCGAACCGGTGACCTCTTCCTTACCATGGAAGTGCTCTACCTGCTGAGCTATGGAAGCGTTTTGCTAACATAAAACTCAATTATATTATGGCTCCGCAGGTAGGATTCGAACCTACGACCGCTCGGTTAACAGCCGAGTGCTCTACCACTGAGCTACTGCGGAATAATAGTATGCCTGGCGACGTCCTACTCTCACAGGAGGAGAACCTCCAACTACCATCGGCGCTGAGAAGCTTAACTTCCGTGTTCGGTATGGGAACGGGTGTGACCTTCTCGCTATCGCCACCAGACTATTTTTGAGACAGATATCATTATATCATATTCTCAATTACTTATCAAGGTTTTTATTCCCTGAAAACTAGATTATGTTGTAAGAAGAAAGAAATGAGTAATCATTTTTATCCAGCTGCAGAAGCCAAATCGTACGGCTGTTTCGCTCAACTCTGCACAGTCTCTCGACTGCTTAAGAGTGCGCTCCAA
>JAPSHL010000254.1 GCA_031179905.1 Bacillus sp. (in: firmicutes)
TATCAATCTGGATGATCCCCGAAGCCTGCTAGGAAGAGAGCTTCCCGCTTTTTCCTTATATGACAGTGAAATTCTAGTAGCAGGGGATGGAACCAATTATACGAACTTGCCTCTAGAGTCAGCACCTCCTCAGCCATTTATTGAGGCTGGAAAAGAAGCAGCACTGCAGCGGACAGATGAAATAAAAAGACTGGAAGAACAAGAGAAAAAGAAATCTGCAGCAGCTCCAACAACTGGTGATAAGAAAATTGTCTATCTTTATTTTTCTCATAACCGTGAATCTTTTTTGCCGTACCTCAAAGGAGTTAAAGACCCGAACCTAGCCCAACATTCAAAAATAAACATTACGAAATTAGGAGATGTCCTAAAGGAAGAACTGGAAATGAAGGGAATCGGCACAACAGTAGAAAAGCAAGATATTCAGAAGTTGCTTGATAAAAAAGGTTGGTCCTATACACAGTCCTATCAAGGTTCAAGAGAAGTAGTAACAGCGGCGATGTCTGACAATAAAGATCTAAGCTATCTTATTGATGTTCATCGTGATTCCCAGAGAAGGAAAAACACGACTACTACAATAGACGGAAAAGATTATGCGAAAATTGCCTTCGTGATTGGCGGAAACAACAATAACTTTGAGAAGAATCAGCAGCTCGCAGAGGAGCTCCACAATATCTTGAAGAAAAAATATAAATCCCTGTCTAGAGGAGTTATTCTCAAAAAAGGTGCCTATACAAATGGGAAATTTAATCAAGATCTCTCAGAAAACAGCATATTGGTAGAAATTGGCGGTGTTGATAATACGTTTGAAGAACTGAATAGAACATCCAAAGCGTTGGCTGATGCTTTCAGTGAATATTATTGGCAAGCGGAAAGTGTAAACGGTAACTAGATTAGTGATGAAAGGGGTGTAAAAACGTGAAACTGTTTACTTTACGAGCAGTCGGGATAGCTCTCTTAATGTTTGCGTGTGTTTTATTCGGCATGCAGCAGGCTAATGGGGGCATCCTAAAGCTCAAAGGGTATCAAGATCAAAACTTTAACAGTGCATTATCAATCAGTAATGAACAGGGCGGATTAGAGGCTTCTATATTAGGAGCGGATGTTACTAGCCACGATTTGCAAAAGAAGAAAGAGCAGATGGAAGAAATGAAAACTTTTAATCTTCTTTCAGGGATTGGGAAGGGAGTCGCTGACGGCGTTTCTTCCCTTGCCCAAAAGGGAGTTGATTTGGTGGGAAGTGTCATGAATAAGGATAAAGATACTGGCGAACAGCAATAACAGCAGGCGTGCGACAAGGAATGGCAAGAGTAGCGTACATGACGCTTTTTCTTTCGTTGATAATTTCATTGAATCTTCCCCATCACACTGCTATAATCAAAAATAGTGTATATGTGCGATTATTGTAGGAGTGAACTAGATGAACAGAGAAGAAATGCTTAATAGACAATCAAAAATCCGTAATTTTTCCATCATCGCTCATATTGATCATGGAAAATCTACATTAGCAGATAGAATATTAGAAAAAACAAATGCGCTGACATCCCGCGAAATGAAGGACCAGCTCCTTGATTCGATGGATTTGGAGAGAGAGCGCGGTATTACAATCAAGCTGAATTCTGTTCAGCTTAAATATAAAGCGAAAGACGGCGAAATTTATACACTGCACCTGATTGATACACCGGGACATGTCGATTTCACATATGAAGTATCCCGCAGTTTAGCCGCATGTGAAGGTGCTGTGCTAGTTGTCGATGCTGCTCAAGGAATTGAAGCGCAAACACTGGCGAATGTATATTTAGCAATCGACAATGACTTGGAGATTGTTCCGGTCATTAACAAAATCGATTTGCCGAGTGCTGATCCTGAACGTGTCCGCAATGAAATTGAAGATGTTATCGGATTGGATGCTTCTGAAGCAGTTCTTGCTTCTGCAAAAGCCGGCATTGGAATTGAAGATATCTTGGAACAAGTAGTTGAAAAGGTTCCCGCTCCACAAGGAGATCCGGAAGCTCCACTTAAAGCGCTTATTTTTGACAGCCTTTATGATGCATACAGAGGTGTAGTCACTTACATCCGAGTTGTGGAAGGGACAGTTAAACCAGGCGATAAAATTAAAATGATGGCAACAGGCAAAGAATTTGAAGTGATCGAGGTCGGCGTATTCACGCCAAAGGCTGTCAATACAGATCAGCTGTCTGTTGGTGATGTTGGCTACCTTACAGCAGCCATCAAAAATGTCGGCGATACGCGTGTGGGTGATACAATAACAAGTGCGAAGAATGGGGCGGACGAAGCGCTGCCTGGTTACCGCAAGCTTAACCCAATGGTATACTGTGGTTTGTATCCAATTGACAGCGCGAAATTCAACGACCTTCGTGAAGCTTTAGAGAAACTTGAGCTTAATGATTCTGCACTTCAATTCGAGCCGGAGACTTCACAGGCGTTAGGCTTTGGTTTCCGCTGTGGTTTCTTAGGACTTCTTCATATGGAAATTATCCAGGAAAGAATCGAAAGAGAGTTCAAAATTGATTTAATCACGACAGCTCCAAGTGTTATCTATGATGTAATAATGACAGACGGAACAGAATTGAAGGTGGATAATCCATCTGCTATGCCTGATCCGCAAAAGATTGATCGTATTGAAGAGCCGTATGTAAAAGCAACGATGATGGCTCCGAACGATTATGTTGGTGCAATCATGGAACTTTGCCAAATTAAACGCGGTGTGTTCATTGATATGCAATATATGGATGAGACACGTGTTAAAATAATTTATGAAATTCCGTTGTCTGAAATAGTGTATGATTTCTTTGACCAGCTGAAATCCAACACAAGAGGTTATGCATCCTTCGACTATGAGCTGATCGGCTACAAAACGTCGACTCTTGTTAAAATGGATATTCTTCTAAATGCAGAGAAAGTCGATGCATTAAGCTTTATTGTCCATAAGGACTTTGCGTATGAAAGAGGAAAAATCATTGTTGAAAAGCTGAAGGAACTTATTCCGCGCCAACAGTTTGAAGTGCCTATCCAAGCTGCTGTCGGTCAAAAGATTGTCGCACGTTCAACAATTAAAGCAATGCGTAAAAACGTATTGGCAAAATGCTATGGCGGTGACATATCCCGTAAACGTAAATTGCTAGAGAAGCAAAAAGAAGGTAAGAAGCGGATGAAGCAAGTCGGATCCGTAGAAGTGCCGCAAGAGGCGTTCATGGCTGTACTGCGCATGGATGAAAACAATACGAAAAATTAATGTATTAATAAGTTTCGGGGTTAGGCTGCAGATTTATAGCAGCACTAACCTCTTTTCTTATTTTTTTGCAAGAAGAAAGGACCGTGACATATTGATTAAAGCAGCATATATCCATATCCCATTTTGTGAACATATATGTCATTATTGTGACTTCAATAAAGTGTTTCTAAAGGGTCAGCCGGTGGATGAATATTTGGATTCATTGGAAAAGGAAATCAAGCTGACCGTAACAAATAATCAAAGCCCTCTTTCTACTGTGTTTGTGGGTGGAGGAACGCCGACAAGCCTCAATGCTCAGCAGCTAGAAAGACTGTGCAGAATTATCAGCGACAATCTGCCATTAGCTGAACATGCGGAATATACATTTGAAGCAAACCCTGGGGACTTGTCTCCAGACAAACTAAAAGCTTTGTATGAAGGCGGAGTTAACCGTTTGAGCTTTGGAGTGCAGTCATTTAATGATGACCTGTTGCAGAGAATAGGCAGAACACACCGGGCAAAAGATGTTTTTACATCTGTCGAGGCTGCCAAAAATATCGGATTTGACAATATTAGTATCGACTTAATGTACAGTCTGCCGGGCCAGACGATTAATGATTTTGCTGCAACATTAAAACAAGCCTTTACACTAGACATCAAGCATTTTTCCGGTTATTCTCTCATCATTGAGCCGAAGACAGTATTTTATAATCTCCTTCGCAAAGGTAAATTGCTGACTCCTGGAGAAGATGCAGAAGCAAGCATGTACCGGCTGCTTATGGAAGAGATGGCAGGACATGGGTACAAGCAGTATGAAATTAGTAATTTTGCCAAAGATGGATATGAAAGCATCCATAACATAACCTATTGGAATAATGAAGAATACTACGGATTTGGTGCAGGGGCCCATGGTTATGTTAACGGCAATCGCCGTTCTAATTTCGGCCCATTGAAAAAATACATGGAGCCTTTGGCCGAAGGCAGTCTTCCTCTCCTTGATAATCATAAGGTAACGCAAACAGAGCAGATGGAAGAGGAATTGTTTTTAGGATTGAGAAAAAACAGCGGTGTAAGTCTCTCTGCCTTTAGAGAAAAATATAATCAAGAAATTGAGAAACTGTTTGCTAACGAATTAAAGGAATTGTTGGATAGAGGATTAATTTCCATGGATAACGGATATTTAAAACTGACATATAATGGCCGTTTTCTAGGAAATGAAGTGTTTCAATCTTTCATTGGGATTCTTTGAAATCCCCTTCTCTAAATATTAGGGTTATTGTCTGTTTAAAAAGGAAAGAATTTCTTTGTGAAATAAAAACCAAATTATTGACACACTCCCCTTTTATTTGATAATTTATAAATAGAATTAGCACTCGGTGCTAATGAGTGCTAACAGAGGTGATGAATGTGTTAACAGATCGTCAATTATTGATATTACAAGTGATTATTGATGATTTTATAGCATCTGCTCAGCCGGTTGGTTCTAGAAGCTTGTCGAAAAAACCGGAAATATCCTTTAGCTCTGCTACGATTAGAAATGAAATGGCGGATTTAGAGGAATCTGGATATCTGGAAAAGACCCATTCTTCATCTGGCCGAATCCCAAGCGAAAAGGGCTATCGATTTTATGTCGATCACTTATTATTGCCGCAACAGCTTCGTAAAGAAGATGTGTTAACATTAAATTCTGTTTTTGCTGAGAAGATTTATGAATTGGAGAACTTAGTCCAAAAATCAGCAAAGATACTTTCAGAGTTAACAAACTATACGACAATAGTGCTGGGGCCTGCTGTCAAGGAAAACAAACTGAAAAGAATTCAGATTGTCCCGCTAAATGCTCAGACAGCAATTGCCATTATCGTAACTGATACTGGGCATGTCGAAAATAAAATGTTTCATCTGCCGGAGTCAACAGATGCAAATGAAATCGAAAAGCTTGTGAATATTCTTAATGAAAGACTTGCAGGAGTATCACTTGAGAAGCTGCAC
>JAPSHL010000040.1 GCA_031179905.1 Bacillus sp. (in: firmicutes)
CATCAATCTTTTCTTCTAATGTCCCTGTACAAATCATTTTATGAACATGTACAAATTTTGTCTGTCCTATTCTATAAGCACGGTCTGTAGCTTGGTTTTCTACAGCAGGATTCCACCAGCGGTCATAATGAATAACATGGTTTGCTGCAGTTAAATTCAGACCAGTCCCGCCAGCTTTTAAAGAAAGGAGGAAGACAGGAAACTCGTTGTTTTGGAATTGCTGTATAAGTGTATCCCTTGTGTTTTTCGGAACACTGCCATTCAAGAAAGGTACA
This sequence comes from Bacillus sp. (in: firmicutes), assembly GCA_031179905.1. Classification (GTDB taxonomy): domain Bacteria; phylum Bacillota; class Bacilli; order Bacillales; family Cytobacillaceae; genus Niallia. Next base: position 276 of record JAPSHL010000040.1, read on the forward strand.
TCAACATTGTGTTTCTTCTTAATCATTTCCTGGATCATGTGACCCATCTCAATATATTGAGTAAAAATCAGGCAGCTTTCTCCCTGCTCAAGGATTGCATCCACCAGTTCAGACAGTTTTTCCATCTTTGTTGAGCGTTCGATTAATTGAGCAGGATTTTCTTCCTTCAAGTACAAGGCAGGATGGTTGCAAAGCTGCTTTAATCTGCTCAGCATTTGCAATACGAGTCCTTTTCTTTCAAAGCCGGTCAACTGCTCTATTCTTAGAAATGTATCGGAAACAAGCTGTTCATAAAGGGCTGCTTGTTCAGGTGTTAAGCCACAATATTCTTTTTGCTCAAGCTTATCAGGCAAGTTAAGTGCAACCTCTTCATCCTTTTTTGTTCTTCTTAAAAGGAATGGACGAATAAGTGACTGAAGCCGTTCGATTCTTTCCTTTTTATTATCTTTTTCAATCGGAATAACAAATCGCTTTTGAAATTGCCCGATACTGCCAAGATACCCATGATTAGCGAAATCAAAAATCGACCATAATTCATTGAGCCTGTTCTCCATTGGTGTACCAGAGAGGGCAATATAGTGTCTGCCTTTTAATTTACGAACAGCACGGGATTGCTTCGTCTGGGCGTTTTTGATATTTTGAGCCTCATCAATCGAGATGGAGCTCCATGTTACCTTCTCAAATTGCTCAAAATCTATATGCGAAAGACCATATGATGTCAGGACAATATCATAATTCTGTAGTTCCTCAAGGAACTCCTCATCTTTCAAACGGTTTGAACCATAATGTAAATACGTCTTGAGAGACGGAGCGAACCGCTCTATTTCCTTTTGCCAGTTTCCTAAAACAGATGTAGGACAAATAATCAGTGCTGGAGCATGCTCTTCTCTCTCCGTCTCCTTTACTTTCAGCAAGTAAGAAATAAGCTGGACAGTTTTACCGAGACCCATATCATCTGCGAGGATGGCACCAAATCCGTATTTGCGCAAGAACAGCAGCCAGCTCATCCCGAGGACTTGGTAGTTTCTAAGCTCGCCTAGAAACTTGCCTGGCACTTGCTCAAGAGGCAAATTCTTAATTTCCTTCAACTGGTGAATCATTGTTCTCCATTGCCTGTTAAGCTCAATTTGAATCTTTGCAAATGCTTTAGGGTTGTCAAGCTCATCTGCGGATAAATCATCTTGCTGATTTAGTTCCTGCTCAATTAAATCCCTTACATGAAGTCCTTCCTGCTCAGCTTTTTTCATGAGATCCTGGATTTGCTTAATAAAGGAAGGATCGAGCTTAATCCATCGTCCTCTTACGAAAACAAGCCTGCGCTTCTCTTCAACCATTTGCTTGAATTCCTCTTCAGACAAGGTCACACCATTCATGGAAAAGCGCCAATTGTAATCAAGCATCGCCTGAAGACCGACAAAGGAAGGGCGGTGGTTAGTTGTTGCAACCTTTGCCTTCACCTTCATGCTGGCACTTTTCATCGCTTGCCACCACGATGGAAGCAGAATGTCAACTCCAAGGGCGAGCAGAGTTTCACTAGCGTCTGTGAGGAAAAGCCAGGCTTCCTCTTCTGTCAGCTGACTAGTCAGCCCTTTTTTTCCTGCGAGCCATGGGAAAAGGGAAATCCATCTTGCCTGTTCTTCTTCAATATAGCCTTCATATTCAAGCCATTTTTTCGGAATACCCTGTTCCTCTAAATCAATTACATTATCTGGATTGTTTTTAGCCTTCAAGAATATGTCAACATTCCAAGTTTCATTTAAATCAGCAGGCTCTACGAGTTTTATTCCTAATGTGAAAGGGTAAGGTGTACTTTTGAGACCCATCCACTCTTGCCACGTTTCCTCTGTGAAATAGGCAGCAAGGCTGGCAGGGGAAATATTCGCATTCCGCAATGCATGAATTTTCTCCCCAAATGCTCGTTTGCTTTCTTCGTGTTCATTTAAATACTCATCTAATGAGTCGTGGAACCATTTTTTTATAAAGGCTGAATTACTTGTTCCTTCCAGCTCTTCCTGCAGTGTTTCTTCCCAGAAGGAGTCAGTAAACTCTTCTGTTACACGTTTAGGCAACGCCCATTGGAATGTATCCTTTTCCCAATTGTGGAAGTCGGGAATCCACTCCTTGTTCTGAATGGATTCATAAAGACTTGGTGCTGCTGACAAGCAAACTTGCGCAGTATCATTCCAATCCCATTCCATAAACCGGTTGAACCGTTCATTCGCAAAAAGAGTGACCAATTGCCAGGGAGTGAGGGCAATCCCTTCCGTGCCAGCGACAGTGACAGCGTTCAGAAATGTACCATAAAAGCTTTCTTCATGATGCTGGAAGAGAAGATTCTTCCAGTAGCTTGGATATAAGTAGTCGTGATCAGCCTCTCCAGTCAAGAAAAAGCCTTTATCTTGATAATAATGAACATTAATTTTTAAGTAATTATTCTTCAGCATGTATCAATTTACCCTTTCTGCATTCTTCATGAAAGGCTCTTAAACGTTTCGTCCGATCAAGCGTCATCTTCAAGAAAAGCTCAAAATGCTGTTGTTTTTTCAGTTTTTTATAGATAGTCCGCAGTTTTTTCATTTGGCGGACAGCAATACGGTAATGGTCCCTGCTCTTTTGGTCAATATGTTCCTGGATGGAGCGGTGATACAATGACAAAAGCAATTGCTGGTCATATTCCTGCAGTGTTTTAATTTGCTCCTTTGTAAGCATATCAATGCCAAGTCCCATATAGGTGTACAGGTCAATCCATTTATCAAACTGCTTTTGCTCATACAAGAAATCTTCATATTTCCTATAGCTGTATGGCAATGTTTGAATAAACAGGCGTTCTAAAATGTCCATCCTGTTTTTAGCATGACAAAATGGAGTAGCGGCCCTGATGCTCATACTTGTGAATTCATGGCAGAATTCAAAGTCATTCTCTTGTTGTATATAGCCTTTCACTGACTGGATAAAAGGTGTTAAATACAATTCTAGTCTGTTCCAATCTCGTTTGTTATTGAGAATATCAAGCCAGTAGAGCATATAAGGCATTATAGCCACTTGCAGTTCTTGAATGCTGTGAACTGCCTTCCCATCTTCTCGAAGCAGCACTTGTAAATGGATAGCAGCAACCTTTTCCGTGAAAAGAGGAGAATCTGCGCTCTCAAGCTTTTTAAGCTCATCCAGTCTCCATTGTTTTTTCGTGAATAAGTTTGTCCAGAGGGTTCGGTAAATTTGAATACTCTCAAATTCAATAGTCTCGTGGAGATGCAATATTTCCCCGCTGTCATCCTTTAGTTTTTCCAAAAAATGATCAAAGGCGAAGGGGAAGGTGAAATTTGACAATCTGTTTAAATATTCCTGTACCCCTTGAAGCAGATCCTGGAAAATATGCCGGTAATAGCGGTTGATTACCCCGTCCGCGTGATTATTTTCTTTGCTCATGGACAGAAACAGTTTAAATGTGATTACATGACCAACTAAAAGATATAAATATTTCCACTCATTTTGCTGAGGAGAGGAGTTTTTTAGTTTGCGCATATATATATAGTACATTTCAGAAATATTACCAGGTTTCCTGCTGCTTTCCCCAATAACAGACTGAAAGGTTTCGGTGAAAAAATCGACCCATTCTTGATAATCCGGCTCTTTGTTTCCCGGCTTTTTCAAAAGGTCGCTTGCGCGCATAAGCGGAAGGCTGCTCAAATCAACTGCTGCTTTTGGGGGCGGCTGCCTCCACTCTGAAAGCCATGCAGATACTTTGCCTGCTTGGCCAAGCACAGAAAAAAACAAGGCAAGCTGGTGCCGGCAGTAGCCTTCAGCTAGACATGTGCAAGTACTCATAGTGATATCATCAATATTCAGCACAGCCTTTGCCGGATTGACATCTTGTATTACCCCAGTAACTGTTTCATGATCAATTTTCACTTGTGATACATAATTTTGCCGATATAGAAGCAGCCCTTTTTCGACAACTTTCTGCGTAAGGGGATCACTAGAATCGAGAGCTTCTTGAAAGTTCTTGGCACATTGGTTTAAATGCTCTAAATATTGTTCATCCAGCATAGTAAATCCCTCCAGAAATCAGCGTAACCGATTAATCATGAGAAGCTGATTCATAATATGATAATCAAGAACTTGGCGTTCGTTTCTAAAAAAAGTCCATTTAATAATTATAGCGTTTTTTTGCAGGAGATGGTAGGGAAGAGGCAGGAGAAAAAACAATTGCATAAAAACAGACCAGCGTTTTAAGTGCTAATTCCAATTTGTAGGCAAAGGAACAAAATTGTTTGAAGTGTCTTCATTAAAAAAAGATATTGATTTGAGCTTGGGGGAAGGAGGCACAAAGCGACGAAGCTCCCGCCGCTGGAAAGTTTGTTAACAATTTAAGATCAGCTTAATACAGGCTTGATCTTATTTTGTCATTTTATGATTGGAAATGGTGGGAAAAAGGCTGATTTCTACTCCGTGCGCTTGCTTTCCGGGGGACGGGCAGTGAGCCTCCTCGTCGCTGCCGCTCCTGTGGGGTCCCATCTGTCCCACTAATCCCCCAAGAGCCAAAGCACCCTCCGCTCCAATCAGCAGTATATTCATAAAACTTTGACTCAAACACCCATGGAGAGTCAAGTCAAGCCAAGCATCTTGCCAAGTCCAAGTTGCCAGTTTCCTTAAATTCATGGCAGAAAAAGTAAGCATCGCCTGCATAGACTATTTTTTAATCCCTCATTGGAACGGAGGGTGGCAACTCCTGCGGGAAAAGTGGATTGGCCCAGCCCGCGGAAAGCGTCCACCTGTGGGGTGGAAATCTAACCACAATTATTTTCTATTTTAAAAGAAAAAAGCCTGTAGACAAACTCGAAATTCTTCGAGTTTGTCTACAGGCTGGTCTGGATTGAAAACTAATATAGACGTTTAAAGCTGTTAAAATGCTTCTTATAGTAAGAGTTGTCTAAGCTTGTTTTTCTGACTCCGTCCGAATCAGCATGAACGAACTGATTATTGCCGATGTAAACACCAACATGGGAAATTCCTTCTTTGTATGTATCTTCAAAGAAGACTAAATCGCCAACAGAAGGTACATCAACATAGAAGCTGCGGTCATAATAGCCTTGTGCTGAAAGACGGCTGATTGACTCACCAGTTTTGTTAAACAAGTAGTAAATAAGTCCGCTGCAATCAAAACCAGCTGTTGTAGATCCTCCCCAAGCATATGGGATGCCGATTAAACTGTTGGCAACCGAAATAATGCTTTTATTAGAAGTGCTGTTGTCAGAAATGAATTCTGGCTTGTCCGCTTCCTCTTTTTCAGCAGAGCTGTTTGTGTCGGTTACATTTCCTGTTGAACCTGTAACTTTCAGCTTTTGACCAGGGAAGATAAGATCTGATGTTAAATTATTCAACTGCTTTAGTTTTGCAACGGAAAGATTATAGGATGAAGCAATTTTTCCCAATGTATCTCCGCTTTTAATTGTATATGTACCTGTTGTCGAGTTGTTTGATGATGAGCCTGAGCTTGATGATTTATTGCTGTTGGAAGAAGCAGAAGATGATGGTTTGGATACAACCAGTACATCACCAGGGTAAATAATTGTAGAACTAATGTTATTCCATTGCTTCAGTTCGCCTAAAGTTATTGAGAACTTGTTTGCAATCTTAATCAATGAATCTCCTGAAACGATCTTATAAGTTTTTGTACTTGAACTTGTTGTCTGTTTATTTGCAGTTGTTGTACTGCTTGAAGATGAATTTGAGCCTGCTACATTCAGCTTCTGGTTAACATATATTAGATCGGAAGACAATTTATTGTCAGATTTCAATTGCTTGACAGTAGTATTATACTTGTTCGCAATCTTGCTTAGTGTATCGCCTTTCTTTACTACATAAGTACTAGCTGACGCATGGACAGAAAAGGCAGTCGAAAGAATAGCGGCAGTAGCAAAGACTGTGACTTTTTTCTTCATTTTTTTACACTCACTCCCAAAAAATATGATTATCTAAAACTATCTTATCATAACATATCGGTCTATAGTACCCGTTTTCATAGAAAAATAGGGTCGTAAATGTAAAAATAGGAAATTACTCATGGTTAATTTGGGGTCTGTTATAAGCAGGGGATGAAATGTATAGCTCCTGAGAAAAAAAGACAGGTGCCAGTTAGGAAACTCCTAATCTGGCAGCCTGTCTTTATAATCCTCTTGCCATCTGTCTATCTTCTCTTGAATATAATCCGTATATCGGCTATCCTTTACTAAGTGGAAAACGACTAGTGCCTCTTTCATATAATTGCTGGCAAGCTTGAACTCTTTTTGCAGTTCATAGTTATACCCGATATGATAGTGAAAATGGGCCAGAAGATAAAGATTATCCTTTTGGATAGCCCAATCAATTCCTTCTTTGCAATAGGAAATGGAAGAATCGTATTCATTCAAGTCTGTAAGTGCTTTGGCGATGTTGAAGTATAATCTGCTTTTGATTGTTTCGTCCTGCAAATGGGGAATCTTTTGCAAATGGGCCAATGCCCTATAATAAATCTTCAAGGATTCTTCAAGCAATCCTTCTTCATAATGAAAGATTCCCTTACTGATAAATATCTCAATCTCTTTTTCGGTGAAAATCTTGTCGAATGTTAAGGCTATGGCCTCTTCAATTAATTCAAGTGCTTTAGGGAAATCCTTATTTACTTCGTACACATAAATGGCCTTATGCCAAAGCAGGATTTGATAATGCCTCTTGTTGCGGGTAAACAGCGGGTTATTCTCTTCTGCTTCTACAATTTGCTTTATTGTTTCATAGTCTGTATTTCGCCGGGCAGCTTTTAATTGTCTGCTTGTTTCGATTACGTAATCGAGTCTTGGAGTTGTGCCGATATCAAAGAAATAGTTCACGTCGATTCCCAATCTTTGCGAGATTAAGTACAATGTGGATGAAAGTGGAAGGACCTCACCCTTCTCAATTTTGCTGATTTGCGCTTGTGTGCAAATATTGTGGGAAAGTTCCTTTTGTGAAAGTCCTACCTGTTTTCGCAATTCCTTTATTTTCTCTCCAACAGCTGAAAAATCCAATTGATCACTCCCTAAAAATATTCCTAAAGTTATAATTTTGTGCGAATACATGTAAAAAAGCCTAAAAAAGAAGCTATATCACTCGTTATCAGTCATAATCACGAATACATCTATTTATATAATATGATTTAATAGATTTTACCGCAATATATTAAGAATATTTTGCTATTTAAAGAAGTGCCTACCTACGCCTTCTTTAAAAGGAGAGCAAGGTATAACCTTAATTGAGCATTTTTAATAGGACCGTTTCGGTTTCTATTAAACCCCATTTATCTGTTTTACGAGTAGTCCTTTTATCTCCAATTTTCTGCCGTTTTCTTTTGAGAGCGGTCTTTTTTTTGCCGTAATTCATTCCCCACTACACATTGCAAAAATTCAAATACATATAAACTTAGTGTCATTATTGGTGATTGGATTCCCTAAATTAATGAATGCTGCTTCCTTCTGCTATAATAGGAAAAAAACCTGTTGGGAGCATGAAGTATGAAAAAGAGATGGAGCCTTTTCGCTACCATTATGACACTTATCAGTGCAGTAGTCATTTTCTCCTTATTAATGACCGATATCCTGATTAGCAATTTAATTAATGATCATACAAAAAACAGCCTTGAGGAAAAGGCCTTGACGATAGCTAGAATTGTGGCGAAAACAGAAATTGTTCAGAGTGCTCTTGAAGGAGACGAAGAAGCGAAAAACAATATCCAATCTTATACTAAAGACGTTCAGCTGGAAAACGGTGTGGAATTTGTCGTTATTCTCGATATGAATGGTATTCGCCTCACACATCCAGATGTCCAAAAGATAGGAAAGAAATTTCAGGGCGGTGATGAGGTTAAACCTATGTCTGGCAAAGAACAGACAAGTGTTTCAAAAGGTACATTAGGAAAGTCGATGCGGGCATTTACTCCTGTTTATTCAGAGGATGGGAATCAAATCGGTGTCGTTGCAGTCGGAATTTCTCTCGCTAAAGTCAATGAAGTGCTGGCTGAAGGTAAGTGGATTATTGTTTACGGATCAATGCTCGGTTTGCTGGCAGGAATAATTGGGGCATATATACTGGCAAGATACATTAAAAGAGTGATGTTCAACATGGAGCCAGCAGCAATTGCAAAACTGCTGCAAGAAAGAAGTGCAGTCATTAATTCTGTCAGAGAGGGCATCATAGCAGTTGATATGGAAGGGAATATTACCCTTGTCAATCAGTCGGCCATCGATTATTTACATAAAACTGGACTAAATGCTAATCCTATCGGCTTGCCAATAAGCAGTTATATTCCTTCAAAAGGCCTTGATCGTGTTTTAGAAACAGGTAAAGCGCAGCTCGATGAGGAGCAGATTATTAACGGCACTACGATCCTTGTAAACAGGGTGCCAGTCAAGGTCGATAATAAAATAGTCGGTGCATTGCTCACCTTCAGAGATAAAACAGAAATAAAAAAATTGTCCGATCAGCTGTCTGGCGTAAAAACTTATGCAGAAGCACTGCGGGCACAAACCCATGAATTTATGAATCGCATGCAAGTTATCATTGGCATGCTTCATATGAAAAGTTATGACAGGCTGAAGGATTATCTTGATGATATTATCGATCAGCAAAGCGGAGATATCTCTGCCATTACAAGTAATATTAAAGATCCAGTTATAGCAGGCCTTCTTCTCGGTAAGCTCAGCTATGCAAGGGAAAAGGGTGCAAGTTTGAAGATTTCCATTTTGACCGTTATCCCTGAATTGGCAGCAGCAGCTTCATTTGAAATCATTACGATATTAGGGAATTTATTAGATAATGCTTTAGATGCAGTGGAGACTAGTTTGGATAAAGACATTGAACTAAAGCTAGTAATGATAAATGGAATGATTGATATGATTGTGAAGGATACAGGAAAAGGCATGACTAAAGAGGATGAGGTCCATATATTTGAAAAGGGGATTTCCTCAAAGGGTGAAAACCGCGGGTTTGGTCTTTATTTAGTCAGCGAAAGCTTACGCAAGCTGAATGGAACTATTGAAGTGAAAAGCGCCCTTAATAAAGGTACGACATTTAAAGCAAGCATTCCATATATGAAGGAGGAAAACAGAAGTTGATTTCTGTATTAATTGTAGAAGACGATCCAATGGTGGCCGAATTTAACAAGCAATTTTTGCAAGAGCTGAACGGCTTTAAAATCGGTGGTGTTGCCAACCAAGTGGATGAAGCGATAGAGATAATTAAGAGCGAAAGAATTGATTTAGTCCTGCTTGATGTGTTTATGCCTGGAAAAAGCGGACTAGACTTTCTTTCTTATATTAGAGAACTGAATGAGAATATGGATGTCATCCTAATAACGGCTGCTTCTGACATGGAGCATATTCAGGCGGCACTCCGATTAGGGGCAGTTGACTATATTATAAAACCATTTAAATTTGAGCGGTTTAAAGAGTCATTAATGAATTATGCCCAAAAGAAAGAATTTATGAAAGAACAGACGAAAGTCAGCCAAAGCTTTCTTGATGAGCAGATACTTAATCGAGACCAAAAAGCTGCAAGGGCCGAGTTGCCAAAAGGTCTGACAAAGGAAACGCTGAAAATTGTCTGGAATGCAATAGAAGCAAAGCTTGAACAGGAGTTCACGACAGACATTATTGCAGACGAAACGAAGATATCAAGGGTCTCAGTGAGGAAGTACCTGAATTTCCTGAATGAGCAAGATATCATCAAGGTAAGACTGACATATGGAAGCATCGGCAGACCGGTCAATGTCTATTATTTAAATACGAAACGGGCTGGATGGATTGAGCAGTTTTTGTAATTATTCCCGTGGTTTTATAAGGAAAGGCCCCTGATTAACAGGGGCCTCTTTACATGACCTTACAAAAACCGTTTTTTAGTATCCTTTGTCGGCAGCATACAGTGTTCCTTTTTCCCAAACCATTTATACCGGTTTTTGGCGACATAGTCATATATCGGGTCCCTTATGAAAGAGGGGATAACTTTAAAGGCATAGGCAAGCTTCCATATCCCTCGCAGATGGAGACAAATTTGCAGGGCAGCATTTGATTTTTCATATAGCCTGCCATTTTCAATAAGTAAGACACTATTTATTGAGAGGTCCCTTTTAAATGGACGAATAAGCTGCTGGCCTTTTTCCTCCTGCAAAGGAGCGAAGGCAAAATAAGCGTCAGGGTCCCTTTTAATAATAAATTGAACTGCACTGTTGCAAAGATTGCAAACACCATCAAATAAGATGACTGCCTTCATTTCATTTCACCTGGTTTCTACATCTTTTTTTATACTGTAACATTTTTGCTTTTATAAGGAAATTATATTTCAAGAAAATGACAGTTTAACCTATAATGAAATAGGAACAGGACAAGAAAAAGGAAATATCCTGACTTCAGGAAGAAAATTAAAGGATGCTATTGTAATATTCTTTTAATTTAAGTGTAAAAAATGGTACGCTAATACTAGGAGGGGATAATTTAGAATGAAGAAACTATTATGGCTGTTGCCGATGATTCTGATTGCGATATTGGCTGGATGCAATAATGATGAGCCTACCCCGGATGATAGGCTTTCCCAATACATAAAGCTGTGGAATGACCAGAAGTTTGATGAGATGTACGGCTATCTGTCTTCCGAAGCGAAAAAGTCAGTTTCAAAGGAAGATTATGTTTCTCGTTACGAGAAATTATACAGTGACTTGGAAATCAAAGACTTGAATATTTCCTCTAAAAAGCTGTCAGATGATGAAAAGGATGAAAACAAGAAAAAAGAGACTACAGAGATTCCTTTCACAGCGAAGATGAACAGCTTGGCAGGGGAGATCAGCTTTGACAAAGATGCTAAGCTTGTAAAAGAGGAACGGGACAAAGAAGAAAACTGGTATATTGATTGGGATACAACATATATTTTTGCCGATTTAGGCGCAGATGACAAAGTTTCATTAGAAACAGTACCTGCAGAACGCGGGGCTATAGTGGATGTCTATGAAAATCCATTGGCGATGAATGGCATCATTTATCAAATTGGTCTTGTTCCTGAACAAATGGAAAATCAGACAACAGAAGTAGATGAACTGGCAAAATTGCTTGATATTAAGAAAGAAACAATTGAAAAGGCTTTAAGTGCAGATTGGGTGCAGCCTAACCTGTTTGTGCCAATTAAAAAACTAGCGACAGGCGATCAAGCTTTTCTTGAAAAACTGTTTGCCCTCCCAGGTGTTCAGAAGCAGGATGTTGCGGGAAGAATTTATCCATATGGAGAAGCTGCAGCTCATTTAATCGGCTATATTGGCAACATTACAGCTGAAGAGCTGGAAGAGCAAAAAGGCAAAGGTTATTCAAGCTCTGATTTCATTGGAAAAAGAGGCTTGGAGCAAGTCTATGAGGAAAAGCTGAGAGGCGAAAGCGGCGCGAAAATTTCGGTTTCTAAGGCTGACGGTACAAGTGTTACACTCGCAGAGAAAGAAGTTAAAAATGGAGAAAACATCAAGCTGACAATTGATGGCGAGCTGCAAAAGAAGATTTATGATGAAATGGATGGAGAAGCAGGGGCAGCTGCTGCTATCAATCCGACGACAGGAGAAACACTGGCCCTTGTCAGCAGTCCATCATATGATCCTAACAAGGTTGTTGCAGGACTGACAATTTCAGAACAAGAAGAGTACAATAACAATAAGCTTGAGCCTTACACGAACCGCTTTAAGAACACGTATGCACCAGGTTCTGTGCTGAAGCCGGTTGTGGCGGCGGCAGCTTTGACAGAAGGTGTCATTACACCAGAGCAAGAGCGTAAAATCACGACTAAGCAATGGCAAAAAGATAAATCGTGGGGCAAGTATTATGTGACAAGGGTGCATACTAGCAGCGAGCCTGTCAATCTAGCAGATGCCCTGCTGTACAGCGATAATATTTACTTTGCTCAGACAGCATTGGACTTAGGCAAGGATAAATATACAAAAGAGCTGAAGAAATTCGGTTTCGAAGAGGATTTTGACTATGCATATCCAATCACGAAAGCAACGATTGGCAAGCTGGACAGTGATATTCTATTAGCTGACTCAGGCTATGGCCAAGGTCAAGTCCAAACAAGTGTTATACAGCTTGCGGCAGCTTATACACCATTTGTTAACAGTGGCAATCTGATCAAGCCAGTTCTTCTTCAAGATGAAGAAAAAAGCACTGTTTGGAAAGAAGGCATCATGAGCAGCGCTACTGCTAATACGATTTCAGATGATCTGCAGCAAGTAATTGACAGTCCAAGCGGAACAGCACATGCTGGTAAAATCAACGGTATGACACTTGCTGGGAAAACGGGTACAGCCGAGCTGAAAGCAAAGCAAGGTGAAAAAGGTACAGAAAACGGCTGGTATGTGACATATGACAAAAAAGATAAGGATATGCTTATTGCGATGATGATTGAAGGTGTCCAAGATAAGGGTGGCTCTAGTCATGTTGTTAAAAAAGTAAAAAATATTCTTGAATAAACGAAAGCCTGCAAAGGGAAGTATTCCTTGCAGGCTTTTTTAGGTAACGGCAAAATATTTTTTTGCTCAGCTTCTCTGCAAGAATTTTTTTCCACTTCTTAAAAGGGGGAAATAACTCATCATTCTTTGATTTCGCTCATACATTAATTTAAGACGGTGAAGGGAGAGAACGGAATGAATGAAGTAGAGCAAAAGGAACTTCAATACGCCATCGAAGAAATTACAGAAATCGCCACTGGCTTTGGGTTGGACTTCTACCCGATGAGATATGAAATTTGTCCAGCAGATATCATTTACACATTCGGCGCCTACGGCATGCCCACACGTTTTTCCCATTGGAGCTTCGGCAAGCAATTTCATAAGATGAAGCTGCATTATGATTTGGGCTTGTCTAAAATATATGAGCTTGTGATTAATTCCGATCCTTGTTATGCTTTTTTGCTCGACAGCAACTCACTTATTAATAACAAGCTGATTGTTGCTCATGTATTAGCTCATTGTGACTTCTTTAAGAACAACGTCCGCTTTCAAAATACGAAACGGGAAATGGTTGAAAGCATGGCAGCCACTGCTGATCGTGTCCGCCAATATGAAATCTTGTATGGCAAGCATGAAGTGGAAACATTTCTGGATGCAGTTCTTGCCATTGAAGAGCATATTGACCCTAGCTTAATGAGACCGAAGCTTGCCTGGACAATGGATGATGTGGAATATGAGGAAGTGGAAGACACAATCCAAACGCCATATGACGATTTATGGGGATTGGATTCCCGCAATAAGCCAAAGAAGGAAAAAAAGAAAATCATCAAAAAATTCCCTCCGCAGCCTGAAAAGGATCTTATGCTGTTTATCGAAAGTTTCAGCAGAGAGCTGACAGACTGGCAGCGTGATATTTTAACAATGATGAGAGAGGAAATGCTGTATTTTTGGCCGCAGCTTGAAACGAAAATTATGAACGAAGGCTGGGCTTCCTATTGGCATCAGCGGATTGTCAGGGAGCTTGACTTGACAAGTTCAGAGGCAATTGAATTTGCAAAGTTGAACGCAGGTGTTGTGCAGCCATCGAAAACGGGTATTAATCCGTACTATCTCGGTCTGAAGATATTTGAAGATATCGAAGACCGCTATAACAATCCGACAGACGAGATGAAGAAGCGAGGCATCAAACCGAACTCAGGCAGAGAGAAGATGTTTGAGGTCAGGGAAATTGAATCAGATATTTCTTTTTTACGGAACTATTTGACGAAGGATTTAGTGACAAGGGAAGACATGTACTTATTTCAAAAGCAAGGAAGAGAATATAAGGTTGTCGATAAAGGCTGGGAACAAGTCAGAGATCAGCTTGTCAGTATGAGGGTCAATGGAGGATTCCCCTATATCACTGTTAATGACGGCGATTACATGAAGAATGGTGAGCTGTACTTAAAGCATGGCTATGAAGGTATTGAATTGGATCTTAAGTATTTAGAAAAGGTCCTTCCATATATACATCAGCTTTGGGGCAGAAATGTTCATATGGAAACAATTGTTGAGGACAAAAATATGCTGTACACATATGATGGGAAAGCATTGCATCGGAAGTATTTATAAGGGTAATTTTTGGAGGGCTTGCGGCGGCGGGCCTTTTTTCTATTTAAAGGGTACAGGAATTTCATAAGGAAACAGGAAAAATCCCGTTTCATCAAGAATTAAGTAAAAAACGCAAGTACAGAAAAGAGGGAAGAGTCTGCAATGAAACAAAGTTATACAGAAAGAAGAATAATTATAACAGGGTACGGAACGGTTGCAAAGGAAATCGTAAAGATAATTAAAGAGCAGAATGAGAAATATCAGGATTTTTATGGTTTTTCCAGCAAAATTATTGGGATAATCGGATCAAAGGGGATGATTTACGAGGAAGATGGATTAGATTTAGAGACATTGCTATCATTCGGCAAAGGGATGCAAGCCCTCAAGCAGTACTCACAGCAAAAGCAGCTGCCATTGAAAGCATCGTCAATAAAAGGAGATGTATTGATTGAATGCTCTCCGACTAATCTGGAAACAGGGGAACCGGCATTGTCCTATATTAAAGCTGCTTTAAATGAAAGTATGGACATTATTTCTGTGAGCAAAGGAGCACTAGTTCACTCATTGCCTGAATTGAAGCAGCTGTCTGATCGCAACGGCTGCCGTATTAAATACAGCGGGGCCACAGCAGCGGCGCTTCCGACTCTTGATATTGGTGAGTACAGTCTGGCAGGCAGCACTATTACAGGAATAGAAGGCATCCTCAACGGCACTTCTAATTTCATTTTGACAAGCATGTCAGACGCTAATCTTTCCTTTGAAAAGGCACTGGAGCTGGCTCAGGAGAAAGGAATTGCAGAGACTAATCCAGCGTTGGATGTCCAAGGATATGACAGTGCATGCAAGATTCTTTTGCTCGCCAACGGCTTGTTTCATAAAACATGGACGTTAAGTGATATTAGCATTGAAGGTATTGAAAAAGTAACAAAGGCTGATATGCAATATGCCAAAATAAATGGCAATGATATTAAGCTTGTGGCCAGTGCAAGAACCATCAATGGCCAAATGTCTATTCAAGTGAAGCCAGAAGTGATTACCGCAGATAACCCATTGATTAATGTGAAAGGAACAAACAAAGGAATCGTATTCCATACAGAAGAGATGGGCACGATTTGCTGCATTGGCGGTGCTTCCCATCCTAAAGGAGCCGCAGCGGCAGCTGTTAAAGATATGCTTAATTTGTATCGGTAATTTTAAAATGAAAACCGGCCTCCGAATATGAAGGCCGGTTTTTATTATAGAGATAACGCTAAAGGCTACAAGGAGTATCTGTGGTTGCTTTCCGCTGACACTGCAGGCATAGCAAGCCGAATAAGCATCCAGTTAAGTGGAGCTTGTAAATTAGGCTTTGCTTTAGTCAAAGGGCAGATTTTTGGGCAGCGAGTCGCTGATACTTGACGATATACGTATCAAGCTGTTCGCTGATTTGAAGTGTTCTCGGGTCATTCAAACCTTTATCGCTGCCTGATTTAATCAGCTTTAGCTTTAAAGATTCAATATCTTGCAGCAGCTCGCTCATACTCTCCTTATTGTCTTTTTTCGTTATCATAATGATTACTCCTAGGTATCAATCTTTGTACTTATTTTAACAAATTAATTTGGAAAAATTAAGTGTTTTTATAAGGAAATTTACATAATTTGAAAACATTCGACAAAAAATCGTAAGAATTGTACATACCTATTTCCGGAGACACAATCATTTCCGTTAGGCAAAGGAAAAATATTATGTGTTCATGTAAGCGCTTTTACATTAAGATAAGGACATAAGGTAATACAGCAACAAACGGAATGCAAAAAGCATATACGACAAGAATAACGAAACATTATGAAAGCGGAAACATAGCGTATGCTATAAGCATTCCAAAAAACTTTTTTATTATACAATTCAATTTCTAGGAGGAATTATATTATGAATATTTTACTATGCTGTGCTGCAGGAATGTCTACAAGTCTTTTGGTAACAAAAATGGAAGCTGCTGCAAAAGAACAAGGTATCGAGTGCAAAATTTGGGCAGAGAGCGCAGATGCAGTGAAAAGTCATATCGATAATGCAGATGTTCTATTGCTAGGACCACAAGTTCGCTATTTGCTTCCGCAAATGAAAAAACTAGGAGCAGAAAAGGGTATTCCAGTAGATTCTATTAACATGATGCATTACGGAACTTGCAACGGAGCAGAAGTATTGAAATCAGCTATTAACCTAATTAACAACTAAAATAGGATAAGGTGATAAATATGAACAAGTTCTTAGCCTTCTTAGAAGAAAAATTTATGCCTTTTGCAGCCAAATTGGCTGCTCAAAGGCACTTAGGCGCATTAAAAGACGGTATCATCTTGGCAATGCCGATGATCATTATCGGTTCAGTATTCTTGATTTTAGGTTATCTACCAATTCCAGGCTACGCAGACTTTATGGCAAGAGTATTTGGAGATGCATGGCTCACAAAAATTTCATATCCAGTTGATGCAACATTCAATATGATGGGTCTTATCGCAGCTTTCGGTATTGCATACAGATTAGCTGAAAGATACGCATTAGATGCTATTACAGCAGGGGTTATCTCACTATGTGCTTTCCTTTTAGCAACACCATTTAATGTTCCTTTCCTTGCAGAAGGTGCAACAGAAGCTGTAGCAGTAGGCGGCGCTATCCCAGTAGCATTAATGGGAAGCAAAGGCTTATTTGTAGCAATCTTAATCGCATTGTTCTCAACAGAAGTTTACCGTTTCATCATTAATAAAAATATGGTAATTAAAATGCCGGATGGTGTTCCACCAGCAGTAAGTAAATCATTTGTTGCTTTAATTCCAGGCTTTATTGTAATCGCTATCATTTGGGTAATTCGTTTAATTGTAGAATATTTTGACATTACAAGCATACATGATATTGTAACATTAGTACTTGGCAAACCGCTTGGTTTATTAGGCGGATCACTTATCGGTTCTATCGTCGCATATGGATTGGTAATGTTGTTATGGTCTGCAGGTCTTCATGGTACAAACATCGTTGGGGGAGTTATGAACCCAATCTGGCTATCTAATACAGATGCTAACAAAGCTGCTTTCCAAGCAGGAAAAGAACTTCCAGAAATCTTTACAGCACAGTTCTTTGAAGTATTCATCAATATCGGTGGTTCTGGAGCAACATTCGCATTCGTGCTAATGATGGTACTGTTTGCACGAAGCAGACAAATGAAGGATTTGGGCAGATTATCAATTGGTCCGGGAGCATTTATGATTAACGAACCAGTTATTTTTGGTACACCAGTCGTAATGAACCCATTATTAATCATTCCGTTCTTCTTGACACCGATTGTAACAATCACAGTGACATATTATGCAATGAAACTTGGCTTTGTGGCAAAACCAGCAGGAATCGCAATCCCTTGGACTACACCGCCGCTAATCGGTGGATACTTGGCAACAGGCGGAAAGCTTTCCGGTGCTGTGATGCAGCTTGTAAACATTGGAATCGCTTTTGTACTATACTTCCCATTCTTCCGAACTTGGGATAAACAAAAAGTAGCAGAAGAACAAGGCACAGAATTTACAAAAGTAAGCTAATAAATATTGCAAATTAATGCGCAGGTGTTTTTGAAAACGCTTTAAAAATACTTGCGCACATACTTAACAATCTTTACATTCTAAAATAGAAAGGTTGATTATAAAATGGCTAATATGGAAGAAACAGTATTCCAGATTATCCTTCACGGAGGAAACGGAAAAAGCTGTGCAATGGAGGCAATTGCTGCTGCTAAAGAAGGAGACTTCGAGCTTGCTAAACAAAAGATGGAGGAAGCGGCCGAAGCATTGAATGATGCGCACCATATCCAAACATCCCTCATCCAAAATGAAGTAAGAGGGAACAAAATTGAGGTATCCTTGCTGATGGTTCATGCACAGGATCATTTAATGAATGCAATTACGCTAAAAGACTTAGCGCAAGAAATTATTGATTTATATGAACTTGTTAAAACTCCTGGAGGTGTCCAAAAATGACAAATGGAATTAAAATTGCCACAATTGGCGGAGGATCAAGCTATACACCAGAATTAGTAGAAGGTTTCATTAAGCGATATGAAGAATTGCCAATCAGAGAATTATGGCTTGTTGATATTGAAGCAGGGAAGGAAAAGCTTGAAATCGTTGGTAATCTTGCAAAACGCATGATTGAAAAAGCCGGGTTGCCGATTCAAGTTCATTTGACACTTGACCGCAGAGCAGCACTTAAAGATGCAGACTTCGTTACAACACAATTCCGTGTCGGCCTGCTTGATGCTCGTGCGAAGGATGAAAGAATTCCATTGAAATATGGCGTGCTTGGCCAAGAAACAAACGGTCCTGGCGGATTGTTTAAAGGCTTGCGTACAATTCCAGTTATTTTGGATATTTGTAAGGATATGGAGGAGCTTTGCCCAAATGCATGGCTTATTAACTTCACAAACCCTGCCGGCATGGTAACAGAAGCAGTGCTTCGCTATTCTAATATCAAAAAAATTGTAGGATTGTGCAATGTTCCAATCGGAATGGAAATGGGTATCGCGAAGCTTCTGGATGTTGATCATTCTAGAGTTCGAATTGACTTCGCTGGATTAAACCATATGGTGTACGGCCTTGATGTTTATGTGGATGGAGAAAGCGTGAAAGATAAGGTTATCAACCTGCTGACAGATCCAAACAACAGCTCTTTCGTAAAAAATATTGAAGGTCTTGGCTGGGAGCCTGAATTCATCAAAGCATTGAATGTGCTAACATGCCCTTATCATATGTACTATTATAAAACGAGCGAAATGATTGCTAAAGATCAGAAGAACTCAAAAACCGAGGGAACTCGTGCTGAAGTCGTGCAAAAACTGGAAAAAGAATTATTCGAACTCTATAAAGATCCAAATCTGGCAATCAAGCCACCGCAATTGGAAAAACGCGGAGGAGCATACTACTCTGATGCTGCAGTTCGCTTAATTAATTCTATCTACAATGATAAACGCGACATCCAGCCTGTTAACACAATCAATAACGGTGCAATTGCTGGCATCCCGAACGACTCTGCAGTAGAAGTGTCAAGCATCATTACA
>JAPSHL010000255.1 GCA_031179905.1 Bacillus sp. (in: firmicutes)
ATGATTGCGAGTGCCCTTTCGATAGGCACATCTTCCGCTTGTTGATGCGAGGTGTAATTCGGTCCTGTGACCGTCTCTTTCGGAATTGTTGCACCCGAAAACATTTCGGTTAAATCATCGTCGACAGATAGTATCGATTTTTTCTTCGTCATAAACGAAAATACGCCTCCTATTACGAGTGAAATTTCGGGTGTAATTCGGAAATCTGACCGAATACTGACCGTTTCACTGAACGTAACAGAAAGCGTATATACCAACGTTTATAGACCGTTTTTTAAGGACGTCCCAGGAGAGATTCGAACTCCCGACCGTACGCTTAGAAGGCGTATGCTCTATCCGGCTGAGCTACTGGGACATGTTATAATTTATTTACTGTCCTCATCAGGACAATATTTATTATATGTGCTAGGAAATATAAAGTCAACATCTTTTCAAAAGTTTTTTTCCTGAAGAGGAAAATTATCTTTTTCCTCTTCAGGATATTTTTAAAGTGAGAACTCTGCTGTTAATTCAGGGAGCAGTCCTAAATCAAAATCATATACTTCTGTTTTTAATGATTTATCTTCCACTGTAAGGATGATATAGGTCTTTTCCATTCTTCCTCTTGGGAGACGGAGGCTGCCTGGATTGATGAAAAGAACATCTTCAATCATTTCCATACCAAGGTAGTGGCTGTGGCCAAAGCAGGCAATTTGTGCGCCAAGCTCTTTTGCTCTGTACAACAGTCTGCTGACGGAAGATTTAACGCCATACAGATGGCCGTGAACCATTAACAGTTTTTTTCCGTCCACTTCTTGTATTGTTTCTTCTGGATATTTTGCGTAATAATCACAGTTTCCTTGAACTACGACATAGCCTGCGATGGCTTTGTCATCTGCGGGGAGCTCTGAGTCTCCGCAATGGAGAAACAAGTCTGCCTCATTCCTATGCCTTTCCTTTAATTCCTGGAGCTCTTCCACAAGGCCATGGCTGTCACTGACGATCAGAACCTTCATTGTCCATTCCTCTCCTTAAAGAACATTCGACAGCTGTTCTTTTAGTTTTTTCAGCGCATTTGCTCTGTGGCTGATGCTGTTCTTCTTCTCCGGCGGTAATTCCGCCATCGCTTTGCCTTCTTCTGCTACAAAGAAAATGGGATCATAGCCAAAGCCGTATTCTCCTCTTTTCTCCTCTAAAATGGTACCTTCACAAGTTCCTGTAAAGGTTTGTGTTCCGCTTTCCGGATTAGCAATCGCTAATGTACAGCAGAAGCGCGCTGTCCGCTCCTCAAGCGGAACTCCCTCTAACTCTTTGAGCACTTTATCCATATTCTCCTGGTCATTCTTCTGCTCTCCTGCATAGCGTGCTGAATAGACGCCAGGTCTTCCTTCTAATGCATCAACCATCAAACCGGAATCATCGGAAATTACGACTTTCCCTAACAGCTTTGACACAGTTTCAGCTTTTAAGACTGCATTTTCCTCAAATGTAGTCCCTGTTTCTTCCACGTCTTCTATTTCTGGGTAATCAAGCAATGTTTTGACTGAGTAGCCCAGTGGTTCAAACATTTCCACAAATTCTTTCGCTTTGCCTCGGTTTTTTGTTGCAATAATAACTTCCTTCATTTTGCTCCCACTTCCTGCTGCGTTTTTTAATGTATGTAGACCATGTTTTTTGTTTACTTTTCTTCTTATATTTTACTATCAAAAAATAGGACAGTCCAATCATATATGAAAAGTCCTCCTAGAGCCGGGTTTATACAAAAAAGGCTGCTTATGCAGCCTTCCCATTAGAAACTTCCAGTATTAACTTTTTCAGGGCGGGAAACTGGTTCTGCGAGGCTTTTTCCTTCCTCATTAACAAGGTCTTGTTCACCGTTCACTGTAATCGCGACACTTTCAATTCCTTCCTGCTCTGTCAATGACAGAACTAAAGAATTTAACAAATCGTCAGAAACTGTTTTTTCTTCTCCATCTGCACTATTAAAAATGGACTCATTGAAGTTTAATGTAACTTTTCCATCTGCCACAACAGGGTCATCTAACAGCGCCACATCCTGTTCCATGAATGTTGCCAATGCTGATCCTGTTCCAGGTCCTTCAGCAAGTGCACCTACAGCAGCAGCAATATTGTTCTCTTCTGAATTGTTAACCCGCTTTGTTACTGGAACATAATAATACTCTCCAGTCTCGCCGCCAACATAATAAACCGTAAGCGGTTTAGTGTTTGTAATATCAGCAATATCTTTTGTATCAATGTTAATGCCGTCTGCTCTTGTCAAGGCACCTTGTATCGGTGTCTTCGCTACAGGCATTTCTTTTAATTCTTTCCCATTTACCTGCAGCTTAACAGAATCGATTGTATCAAATTGTGTTAATGTCCATGTAACTGACTGCATAATTTTTGATTCATCACTTGCTTCGTATTCATTAAAATCTTTTGAGAAATCAACTGTAGCAACTTTATCTTTAATATTAACACTAATATTTGTGCCAGCAGGAAGAACACCTTGGAAACCGTTTGGTAGCATCTCTGTAACCGGGCCGTCCTTCACTAAGTATTCAAGACTTTCTTTTGCCACGCTGTTTGTCTTCGGGATATTTAATGTTTGCGGTACGACGAACCCATCTTTATCAACTAAATAAAGCTCAATTGGCATGGAATCAGTTGCAGTTGCTTCTTCTCCAGCTTTAGCTGCCGTTTCTTCTGCCGCATTGTCTGTATATGTAGTTTCTTGCGGCGGGTCGACATTCTCCTTACCTTTTTCTCCTCCAAATAGGCCGCAGCCAGACAGCATTACTGTTGAAACGAAAGCAGTAGATAATATCGTTAGCTTTTTATTCTTAGACATCACTAATCACTCCTAAGACAGTTTGTACTAATATGTATACGAGCTATTTCTAAAATTAGACCGAGCTCTTCAAAATATTTTTAAATAAATAGAAGTGATTATTCTATATAAAAAGACTAAGCAATAGATGCCTAGTCTTTATGTGAGTTTAATTGTCTCCACAGCTTCAACTTTCTGATCAAGCCAGTCTGATGCGATTCGCGCAAAAATATCGCTGGAACCTGTTGTATAAAACTCATGGTTGTTCTTTTCCTGAGGTGATGCCAATTGTTCACTGTGAGCAAGGATAGTACTTACTTCCCGCGCTGTTTCAGCACCTGAACTGATGACTTTTACTTTGTTACCCATTTCCTCTCTTATCACCTTTTCTAAAAGTGGGTAATGGGTACATCCAAGGATAAGGGTATCAATACCAATATCTTTAAAGGGAGCAAGAGTTTGTCTGACGATCCTTTTGGCAACTGGTCCATCGTATTCACCACTTTCCACAAGGGGGACGAACTTAGGGCATGCGAGACTTTCCGTGCGGACATTTTTGTTTATCTGCTTCAAAGCCTTTTCGTACGCCTTACTTTTCACTGTACCGATAGTTCCAATCATGCCAATATAATTGTTTCTCGACACTTTTATTGCCGTTCTTGCTCCAGGGACAATAACGCCGATGACAGGAATAGACAGTTGCTCCTTTATCTCTTCAAGGGCAACAGCAGTTGCAGTATTACAGGCGATGACAAGCATCTTGATATTTTTCCGCAACAAAAACCTTGTCAATTCCCATGTAAATGTTTTTACTTCCTCACCTGATCTTGGTCCATAAGGGCATCTTGCCGTGTCACCTAAATAAATAATTTTTTCATTTGGCAGCTGTCGCATGATTTCCTTCGCAACAGTCAAGCCGCCAACACCTGAATCTATAACACCTATTGGTCTATCCAATCTTACCGCCTCATTTTTCCCGCATTTCTTGATGTAGTCTAATAAAGTTGTCTTTTAAATGTTCAACTTCATCTAGTGAGTAATTACCCAATACTTCTTGTAAATACACTTGTCTTTTTGTGATTACTTCGTCAATTAGTCTTTTACCTTCATCTAATAAATGAATACGTACGACACGACGGTCATTTGGGTCTTTTACACGCTGTACCAATTCGTTTTTTTCCATCCGGTCCACCAAATCAGTCGTTGTGCTGAAGGCTAGATACATTTTATTCGATAATTCGCCGATTGTCATGTCCCCGTCTTCAAAAAGCCATTGCAATGCAACAAATTGAGGCGGTGTAATCGTATAATTACTTAGGATTTCCCGACCCTTCTGCTTAATGATTCCAGAAATATATCGCATGTCTTTTTCAATGATTGCTATCATATCTAAATACTCTTTTGAGTTTTTTTCTTCTACATTCATTGCTACATCTCCTATTATCTGTCCAATTTATCTATCATCCTCATTACTTAATAATAATTATAGTCGAGATTAAGCAAATCGTAAACGTATAGTCTAAAATGCCTTTACTACAGTAATTTATAAAAAAAAAACAGTCTATATTGACTGTTTCAGGTTGTAAAGCTCTTTGCGGTAGTTGTTTGTATAGTTTTTACTATAGGTATCTCTGCTAAGAGCCGAGCACCGAGTCCTTTTCGCCCCTTTAGTGTCTTCGCCTTTCTCACTAATTCCGTAGGAGTCGCACCCCTTCCGCTCCAATAAATAAACATCCTTTTATTAAGGGTGATGTCCTGAAAATCTTTTATTTATCTTTTTTGTCACAACTATAAAACCCTTACTTTTACTAATCTTACCATATACATATTTAAATAAGTTTATTCGTGCAATTGTATTGACTTCTTCAGCTTTACGGAGTGTTTCCGCCTGCAATATCTGAATGTTTTGTATTAGTTAAAATTTATTAAAAGCCCCTAGTAAAATACTATAGTTTAGTTTATATTGTAACTTTCAATTCTTTTCGTTGTTCTTCTGAATTTCCGTGTGAAATTCTATGTATTTTCCTTTTTGCAGCCTTTTATTTAGCATTCTATCCCCAATAAAATACATGAAAACAGCTCAAATCAACTGGTACAAATGCTTTTACGTATTCTCTAGTAGCTTCAATTGTATGAATTAAATTCATCTATTCGTTCTTTACACTTCCAGCTTTTTCACTTCCTAATTATTCTCAAAACATCAAATTGAATAAAAAGGTAAAATTTAATCATAAAATAAAAGAGTGGAGGATTACTTATTATTTCAGGTATAATGTCCTTCGATATAAAATTAGGATTAATACAATATGAAAGGTGACATAAAAAGCCGCAAGTAATCCCTCCCATAGGCAGGATACTTATAAGCTGCTTTTTATA
>JAPSHL010000256.1 GCA_031179905.1 Bacillus sp. (in: firmicutes)
CTTGTGTCACTAGAACAGGCAGTAGTATAACTAACATCTGCCTCATTTTTTGCTTCGTTGTAAAGGTTTGTTTCATCATTTTTCCTCTCTTATGTTAAATAACGTTTCGATTATATCATAGATAAAAGGAAAATATGGCAAAACCGTAGACTTTTTCTGTTGTTGCTTTAACCATGGGACAATAGTTTATCAGTATGCGTATCGTAGTTCCATTCTCCTGGTATCTCTACTTGTACAGTGCTTCTAGGAACAAAGAACGCTACATTTTCTTTTTCTAAAATAGTGATGATTTGATAATTAATTTCCTCTTTTGTTTGTAAATAGCCCATATAATCCGTAACTGTTGTGAAGAAGTAAATCAAAATATCGGCACTGCTGTCGTTTAAGGACTCGAGAGAAACGAGAATGGTTTCAGGATGAACCCCCGGATGGTCATGCAGCACTTCTTTAATATTTGAAATAGTCGCCTGTAATTTGTCCTTTTTCGTATGAATATCAATTTTTAAGTAAAAGGAAACTTGCCGTTTCCCCATTTTAGACCAATTGACAATCGGTTCATTAGCAAGTGTTGAATTAGGGACAGTTACTAGTGCTTGTGCGAATGTTCGTACTTTTGTACTTCTGAACGTAATATCCTCAATCGTGCCTTCCACACTCGGAGTCTTAATCCAGTCGCCAATTGTAAAAGGCTTTTCTGTTACCAGAACAACACCGCCAAAAAGGTTGCTGACCGTTTCCTTTGCTGCAAGAGCAATTGCAAGTCCTCCAAGGCCAAGACCAGCAATAAATCCATTTATATTAAAACCCCATTCCTGAGCGATAATGCTAAAACCGAGCATAAGGACGAGTGTTTTCAGCATTTTTGTTATAAAAGGGACGATAATCTTATCAACATTTATATCTAGCTTGGACATAAGCTTTGGAAACAAAAGAGTTGTCACACTGCTTAAATTAAACAACCCCCATGTTAACAGACCGATAAAACAAGAGCGGACGAGGGTGGATTCCAAGCTTGTAATCATGGTTTGAATGGGGAGAAACAGGAAGGCTGCCTGCATGCCAAATACGACGAACACCCAGCGCACAGGCTTTTCAAATGCAACAAGAACAGTGCTTGCAGCATGTATTTTTTTCTTTTTTGTGTAAGCGAGAATTAAGGTGAAAAAATAATTAGTAAACCATTTACGCAGCAGGAGACTTGCCCCAAACACTAATCCTGAAAACAAACTGCTTGCCCATATATGGTTATTCAAAAAATCAATCATGAAAAAATACACTCCTATTTTAGAAAGTTGTCCTATCTACTATATTAGGGGGCAAAAGTAAGTATGCATGTCGAAGTAAGCTTGTGTGTTAATAAATGTATTTGTTGTCTATATATGGTAATATATGTATAATGATAAATCTTAAATTTTTATAATTGGGGGATTAAAATGAGACGTGCTTATTACTGTCTACTATTACTTCTTCTTATTATTATGGCTGGCTGTCAGCCTTTTGGTCTTAAGAATTTCGGTGTCGAACAAGTTATTGACAATCACAATGATATAGAAAATTTAGATGGATTAAATAGATTTATAGATAAGGTTAACAAGGAAATGGAAGCTAAACTGAATTTTGTTTCATATGGGATAGAGGGACAGCGAAAGGTTGAAACTTTAACATTTAATGGTGAACAAATCGATATTTCTGCAAGTGTTGATGGTGTTTCTCTTGAAGAATACATGTGTAAGGAGATTTATGTAAAAGTCGAAGATATGGAAAGGAAATATATATTAAGCGAATGTACAGGAAGTTCAGGCAAAAGTTATGACAATGAAATATTGACTGTTCCAAACGATTAAAAGCCCAGGAATACATCCTGAGCTTTTTTGGCCAACTTTTATTATTATGCCTCCATCAGATCGTCTGTCTGTTCCTGGTTAGAGCGCATTGTATAAAGTGTGAATACATCTTTTGGAACTTCAAATAATTCGTAGTTGACCCCAGTTTCTTCCTTGAGTTTTTCTACTATGGACTTTCTGGACTCATTCGCATGAACTGCATAAGGGAGCTTTTTAGCTGCTTTAATGGAACGGGGATTATGCTCTCTAATGCGCATTAAGATACTGTTAATATTGAGCTCAAAGAAGGCTTCTGAAAAAAACAGTTCCTTGGCTATTTTATTGTATCCTTTTCCGTGATAAGGTTTGCCTATCCATGTTCCTAAAAACCCAATGCCATCTTGAATATCATAAAGATTGATTGTTCCGATTGGATTATGCCATTCATCAAGAATGGTACGAGAGATCAGTTCACCTTTTTCTTCAGCTTCTATCGTCTGTTTTGTGATAAATAAATATTCTTCATATGATGCTGCCTTTTGGCGGACAAATGGAAATACATCAGGATGTTTCATCAATTCAAATAGGACAGCGCAATCTTCCAATTCACGTTTTTTCAGCATAAAAATACCCTCCTTATACATGAGGGCAGTGAATACAAAGGAAAAACAAAGCTGCCTCCGCCCTCGAAATTTTTTATCAACTTGTAGCTTGTAAAAAATTTCGGGGTGGGAATCGAACCCACTAGAACCTTGTGAGGTGGCGCACCATTTGCCTTCCCTATATTTTATTTATTGTTTTCCTGCAATAACTTCGTACTGCTTTTATTGTACAAAAAAACTCTTAAAAATAATATAGGTAATTGTAATGTTCTTGTAAAGACTTTATTTATTTTTTTTCCGAAATTGTAGAAGAACATATGCTCCAAGCAATACTACAGCTCCAATAATAATAGGTGTAATGTATGGCTTTGCGTATGTCTCAATATTTTCCCAATGATCACCTAAGCGCATTCCAAGGAGCAGAAACAAAACTGTCCACGGAATAATTGCTGCAGTTGTATAAAGGGTGAATTGACCAATTGGCATTCTTGCAAGCCCAGCTGGAATAGAGATAGCATGCCTGACAACAGGGATAAAGCGTGCGAGAAAAATCATGCCCGTCCCATATTTAAGAAACCATTTTTCAGAAGCATCCACATGGGAACTTTTGATTAAAATATACTTTCCGTACCTGTCGATAAATGGTCTTCCCCCATATAAGGCAATCCAGTATAGGAATAGTTGAGCTATTGTACCGCCAATCACACCGGCAATCAGGGCACCGAAAAAATTAATATGGCCAGTATGGATTAAATAGCCTCCATAGCTTAAAACAATTTCACTTGGTATTACTTCGACCATCAAGCCTAAAGCTATACCCATATAGCCTAAGGATGATAAAAATTCAAAGATTGTATGTACAAATTCAGACACTTACATCTCTCCCGCTAATTGAAAATATTTGTATTTTATTTGTAGAAATAGACAATCATTAGTATACATGACGTTAATGTAAAAATGAAATAAGAATTTAGGATGAAAGATTAATAGGGAATCCCTTAAGCAATAATAGTCCATTTTCCTTAAAAATATCTTAACATTCCATTTTTGAAAAAGGGCTAAAAAAATTGAAACATATTCACACCATGCTCGTATATAATAAAGACAAAAATATTATTGAAACAAAAAAGGGAGGACAAAATGAATTACAGCAAAGAAGTAACTCATGATGAAAGAATATTTGCAATGCTTATTTATGTTTCCAGTTTTTTTACGACATTTATCGGGCCATTAGTCATATATTTGATAAAAAGTGATTCGGAATTTGTAAAATATCATGGTAAAGAGTATTTTAATTTCCTTATTTCGTATGCGATATACGGAATTGTCAGCTCTCTGCTGATGTTTGTGCTTGTCGGTTTTGTTCTTATGCCAATTGTCGCAATTCTAGGGTTCATCTTCACAATTATTGCTGCTATTAAGTCATATGAAGGCACTGATTATCGTATTCCACTTATTATCCGTTTTATTAGGTAAACGGAAAAATGAGACTTCAAATTAATGAATGGAATCTCAGACTGTAGAATTGAAAAATTTAGATAGGGGGATGGTATTTTTCTGCTGCCAGGCTCCTTCGTCATTTTGTTCCTTTAGGGTGTAGGAAGCCCCATTTAACATGCTATATGAAATGGGAGAAACCTTATTAATCATCTCTATACTTGTCTATAGTTTGAGACTTCTTCTTAACGAATGAAGTCTTTTTTTTCCTTTCATGCGTTTAATCGATTATGATAGTTAAGGATGAAGGTAAGAGAAAGAAGGATAGAAATGAAAGAAAATGTAGGTTTGGTGCTAGAAGGTGGAGGCATGCGCGGAGTTTATACTGCTGGTGCTCTTGAATGCTTTCTGGAGCATAATGTTTATTTCCCATATGTAATCGGTGTTTCAGCAGGGGCAAGTTATGGGGCCTCTTATATGTCTCAACAAGCTGGCAGAAATAAAAAGGTGAGCCTCGATTATGTTACAGATCCAAGATACATGTCATGGCGGAACTTTCGGCAAACAGGTCAATTCTTCGGAATGGACTTTATTTATAACCAAATCCCCAACAATATGGTGCCGTTTGATTATGAAGCTTTTTATGGAAATAAAGCGGAGTTTAAGATTGGTACTACAGATGTTCAATCAGGCGAAAGTGTTTTTTATGGGAAGGAAGATTATAAAGATGAACTGCTTAAAGCTTTAGAAGCTTCGAGCTCTTTGCCGTTTTTAGCACCAGTAGTTGAATTTAAAGGCAGGAAGTTACTCGATGGAGGCATTTCTGATCCCATCCCATTGAAATTGGCACAAAAGGATGGCTATACAAAAAATGTCGTTATCTTAACAAGAAATTTTGGTTATCGTAAATCTAAATCACGGTTTGCTTTCTTTGTAAAACGGAAATACCCGCAATTCACAGGATTACAGCAAGCACTGCAAGTAAGATACAAACTATATAACGAAACACTTGAATACGTGGAGCAAGAAGAGAAAAACGGCAATATCTTTGTGATAAGACCGCAGGAAAAGCTTATTGTGGGGCGAATGGAAAGAGATCAGCAAAAGCTTGAGAACTTATATATGCAAGGCTATCGCGATGCGAAAACAGCGCTGAAACGGATGAAAGAGCAAGCATTTATTTAAGCTTATTATTAGCAAACCCAATGGAAATAACATTCCATTGGGTTTTTTGTTTAAGGATATCTGTTAATAACCTAACACCTTCATTTTACCTATTGCCAAAAATTCTCGTAAAGTAAGCG
>JAPSHL010000041.1 GCA_031179905.1 Bacillus sp. (in: firmicutes)
ATGCCTGCAGCGAATCTTGTAGCACAGCTTCAAACAGGTGAGATTAATATGAATGCTGCCGGAGGTATCGGCAAGATTGCTGTACAGGATTTTGATACAGTGAAAGGCTTTAAAAATGTAACAACAAAAACAGATAAAACATATGGATACCAAAACATGATGTTCAACACAGAAAAAATCACTGATCAAAAAGTCCGCCAGGCAATTGCTTATGCAATTGACCGCGAAAAAATAGTTGATCAGCTGTTGAAGGGTGAAGGTGAGATTGTCGACGGACCGTATACATCCATCAGCCCTTACTTAGATACGGACTTGGAAACTTACACATATGATCCAGAAAAGGCAAAACAACTTCTTGAGGAAGCTGGATGGGACTTCAACAAAACAATTGACTTTGTTGTTCCAATCGGCAATAAAGTCCGTGAGCAATCTGCAGACATCATTGCCCAAAACTTAGAGGCAATCGGTTTAAAGCTCAATACAACAACTTATGATTTTCCAACAATTATGTCAAAGGCAAAGGCTGGCGAATTCGACTTGTTGCTGATGGGATTCACTAATACAATCGATCCTGATGTTACTACCGTTTATGGAAGCGGGGCTACAAGCAACTATACAAATTACAGCAATCCTGAGGTTGATAAGCTACTTCTAGCAGGGAAGCAAGAGCCTGATACAGAGAAGCGCAAAGAGATTTATAATCAGCTTCAAGCAATCTGGAGCGAGGAATTACCTGTTTTCACACTTTATTCCGATTTTGATTTCGCAGCGGTATCGACAGATGTTGCAGTCGGTGCTCCAAAAGTATTCGGCTTCCATAATGAGCTGTATAAATGGTCACTGACAGGGGCGGAATAATAGAAATTTAATTTAGATTTAAGGTAAAGGCTGTAGAATCATTCTACAGCCTTTTTTAGCGCCTGTTCCCTCCTGTAAAAAATGCTGTAACAGGTATAAACGATGTTTTCTATTTCTGGAAAAAAAGGTATGATAGTAACAATATTTAGTTTTCCTAAAGAAAAAATAAAGCTGGTATATTGCTCATATGTGCTCTATAGGCGGGAGGAGAAAGATGGCAAAAATATTCAAAAGACTTCGGACGTATCAAGTCAGCATCGCTGTTGCATTAATTCTGATGCTGACAGAACTTGCTGTAGAGCTTGTCCAGCCTCTCATCATGGCAAAGATTATCGATGATGGACTGGCAAATCAGAATACGGAAACAGTTATCTTGTGGGGAAGCATACTTGTCGGTATTTCACTGCTTGCCTTTGTAGCAGGAATCATTAACACATTTTATGCTGCTCATGTCAGCCAGAATTTCGGTTACAGTCTCCGCAAAGAGCTCTATTCTATCATTCAATACTTCACATTTGCCAACAGCAGCAAGTTCGCAAGTTCGTCCTTAATAACAAGGCTGACAAATGATATTACACAGCTGCAGAATATGATTTTTATGGGCTTGCGATTCCTCCTGAGATCTCCATTATTAATAATTGGAGGAATTATCATGTCCTTTGTTGTCAATGCAAAGCTTGCTCTTTTACTTGCAGTGACAATTCCTGTAATTATTCTGATGTTTGTATGGGTTATCCGCAAAGGCGGGAAGCTGTTCAAAAAAGTACAGAGTAAATTGGATTTCGTCAATAATGTTATGCTTGAAAACTTGACCGCAGTTAAGTTGATAAAAGCATATATTCGAAAACGATTCGAAACCGACCGGTTTACTGCTGCCAGCGATGATTTAAAACAAAGCACAGAAAGAGCTTTGCGAGTGATGGAAATCACCGTCCCGCTCCTGTTATTTATCATGAATCTTTGTATTATTGCCATCCTTTGGTTAGGTTCAGGCCAAATAGCAGCAGGTGAGACTCAGGTTGGGGATGTTGTTGCTATTATCAATTATTCATTAAGGATTACTTCCTCTCTATCTGTCATCACAATGCTGATTATGGTGATATCACGCTGTAAAGCATCCGCTGACAGGCTGCAGGAGGTGTTTGAGATGGAGGAGAAGGACAATGATATAAGAGCATCTTCTCAACAAAAGGGATTAAATGGAAAAATAGAGTTCAGAAATATTGCTTTTGCTTATCCGAATGCAAAAGGAAATGTGCTGGAAGAAATCAGCTTCACTGTAGAGCCGAATGAGGTCATTGCTATTATGGGAATTACAGGAGCAGGGAAAACATCGCTGTTCCAGCTTATCCCTAGATTATACGAACCGACAAAGGGTGCTGTTTACATTGATAACACTAACATTACGCATTTTCACCTTGATTCCTTGAGGAAGCAGATTGGCTATGTACCGCAGGTTTCTTTATTGTTTACAGGAACAATTAAGGAAAATATCATGTGGGGAAACCCTTTTGCTTCTGAAGAGATGATAGTAAAGGCAGCTAAAGATGCGCAAATACACGATACAATTATGAAGCTTCCGAAAAAATATAATACTAGAATCGGCCAAAAGGGTATCAATTTGTCTGGAGGACAAAGACAAAGGCTGTCTATTGCTAGGGCACTCGTAAGAAAACCGAAGATTCTCCTTTTGGATGACAGTACTAGTGCTTTGGATCTAGAGACAGAGAAAGAGCTCCTTCAGGCAATTTCGACATACAATGCAACTGCGCTTTTAATTACTCAAAAAATTTCAACAGCCCGCAAGGCAAATCGAATCCTACTGATGGAGAAAGGAAAAATCCTGGCATATGCCCATCATGATCAGCTGCTGAAGGAAAATAAACTGTACCAGCAAATAGTAGAGTCACAATTAGGTAGTGAGGAGGCAAGCCGTGTTTAAGACCCTGACAGATGCTTTTCATTATCCGAAGCCGGAAATTGATATTCAGGCAAATAAAAAAAAGGCGAAAGCAAAACCCCGTAACATGGGCAGAACCCTTTATCGTTTATGGCAGTACATGGCTGCCCAAAAAGGTCTTCTCTATGTTGTGCTGTTTCTTGTGGCTGCAAGCTGCTTATTAGGTTTATTAGGACCTTATCTTGTAGGAAAATCAATTGATACTTATATTGTAAACAAAGAATTTACCGGGCTTGGCAAGCTGCTGCTTTTGTTAGGTATAATTTACTTCTTTTATTCTGCCAGCTTATTTCTGCAGAATTATTGGATGATTGGAATTTCCCAATCGACTGTTTACCGGCTCCGAACTGACCTTTTTGCACAGTTTCACCAGCTGCCAATCTCCTATTTTGACAAAAGGCAGCATGGAGAACTGATGAGCAGGGTGACAAATGACATTGAGAATGTCAGTTCAACACTCAACAGCTCAGTTATCCAAATATTTTCAAGTATTCTTACTCTGTTAGGAACTGTATCAATCATGCTTTGGCTCAGCCCTCTGCTTACCGCATTAAGTTTAACGATCATTCCTGTCATGTACTTTGGAATGAAGTGGATAACAGCAAGAACAGGAGTGCTCTTTAAGGAGCAGCAAAATAAATTAGGGAATCTGAATGGTTTTATTGAAGAATCCATATCAGGTCAGCGGATTGTCAAAACCTTTTCATTGGAAGATAGGATGATTAATGAGCTTGTTGAAAAAAGCGAAAACTTGAAGAATGTCAGCTATTGGGCCCAAGTTTATTCTGGCTTTATTCCGAAGCTCATGAATATGCTCAATAATATTAGCTTTGCACTCATTGTTGGTGTCGGTGGATTAATCATCTTAAAAACAGGAAACATTTCTATTGGAGTTATCGTCATATTTGTTGAGTACTCAAGACAGTTCACTCGCCCTCTCAATGATCTTTCCAACCAGTTCAACACATTATTATCAGCTATAGCTGGGGCAGAACGAGTATTTGAAGTGCTTGATGAACAAAAAGAGGAGAAGGATGAGGAAACAGCAGTGTCTCTTAACACTGTAAAGGGTGATGTTGTTTTTTCAAACGTGTCCTTTGCTTATGAAAAAGACAAAGGTATATTAAATGGTGTTTCCTTCCGCGCCAAACCTGGCGAAACAATAGCCCTTGTCGGCCCTACTGGAGCAGGGAAGACAACGGTCATAAATCTTCTGTCCAGATTTTATGATGCGACAGAAGGAGTAATCGCGCTTGATGGTATGGATATTACTTCTATTAAGAGGGAGAGTCTGCGCTCTCATATGGGTTTTGTTCTCCAGGATGCTTATTTATTTTCTGGGACAATTAAAGAAAATATTCGTTATGGAAGACTAGATGCAACCGATAAAGAAATAGAAGAAGCAGCAATACTTGCAAATGCCCATAGTTTTATCGATAGTATGCCAGACGGCTACGATACGATTCTAGAAGCAGATGGGAACAGCATCAGTCAAGGACAAAAACAGCTGCTATCCATTGCAAGAGCAATACTGGCAGACCCTGAAATCCTTATTCTTGATGAAGCAACTAGCAGCATTGATACAATAACAGAAGTGAAAATCCAAGAAGCACTGCACCGCCTGATGAAGGGAAAAACATCATTTGTTGTTGCTCATCGATTGAACACTATCAAGCATGCAGATTGTATATTAGTGCTTAATAATGGCGTTATCATTGAAAAAGGAACTCATGATGAGCTATTGCTGGAAAAAGGCTTTTATTACCGATTGAACCAGAACCAGTTTCATACTAATGCTGGCGAAATGGAAACTTAAAAGTCCTTAAAATACCAAGAAAAGGGGAATTGACTGACCGGTCATTTTTCTCTATAATAAGGACAGGTGCCTGTCACCCTTAACATTGACGAAGAGGTGGATGGTTGAAATGAAAACGATCGATCAGATTATCGAGCTTTTGAAGAATATAGGAGTCAATGCAGAAAAGGTTTATAGAAAACCAAAGGAGACTTATTGATTTATGGATCAGTCTGACAAGAATGAAATGCTCTTCCCGTTAAGCGATTGGAGCTTAGATGATCTTTCTAATGAATTGATAGAGTGGAAAAACAATCTAATCGTCTATCGCTTTGCTTTAGAGGAAGTTAATACGAAACTAAAAATATTAAATGAAGAGTTTCAATTTATCCACAATCATAACCCGATTGAACATATTAAATCCCGTATTAAAGATCCGCGGGGAATTATGGTGAAGCTCAACAGGAAGGGCCTTGACATTACGGTTGAAAATGCGAAAGAGCATATTCATGATATAGCAGGTGTCCGAATTACCTGTTCCTTCATTTCTGATATTTATGATATTTATGAAATGCTGAAAAAACAAAGTGATATAAAAATCGTCGAAGTCAAGGATTATATTGAGAACCCCAAGCCAAATGGTTATAAAAGTCTGCATTTAATTGTCAAAATTCCAGTATTTTTAAGCAATGGAATGGAAGAAGTATTTGTTGAAGTGCAAATAAGAACAATAGCCATGGACTTCTGGGCGAGCCTTGAGCATAAAATCTATTATAAATTTGATAAAGGCATACCAAACCATTTGCTTGCAGAATTAAAAGAAGCAGCAGATGCTGCCCACGAGCTGGACATAAAAATGAAAAAGATAAAAGACAGGGTCGATATTTACCAAACAGTCGGAAATGCTCAAACCCTTGTTTAGCGCAAAAAGAAAGTCTGCAGAGATCCGCAGACTTTCTTTTTCTTATTAACAGCTGTTTCTATGATTGCATATCTATTTTTACGAGTATAATCTATAATAAGGAGATGCTAGATATTTGAACTTTTTAGATGTTCTAATAAGCGTATTCCTTATCAAAAAAAGGAACAGCAAAGCAGCAGCTGCATGAAAAAGGAGAATAAAATGAGCGATCAAACCCTTTTAAATAGGATGAAACCATTTATAGAAGAAAACTGGGCGAAACAAGGCTTTCAACAACCGACAACTATTCAAGAAAAGGCTATTCCTGAGATTTTGGATGGCAAGGACATAATTGCCGAATCTCCAACAGGTACTGGAAAAACACTGGCATACTTGCTGCCGGTCTTAAATAAGATTAATGCAGAATCAAAGGCAATGCAGGCAATAATACTGGCATCCTCTCAGGAATTGGTTATGCAAATTCTTACTGAAGTTCAAAAATGGGGAGAAAACAGCGGAGTTAGATCTGCTTCATTTATTGGCGGAGCTAATGTAAAAAGACAATTGGATAAATTGAAAAAAAATCCTCATCTTGCTATTTGTACACCTGGAAGGGCATTGGAGCTTATTAAGCAAAAGAAGCTTAAAATGCATGAAGTGAGAACGATTGTTCTTGATGAGGCTGATCAGCTTCTCGTTCCAGAGCATATTGAAAGTGTCCGCCAAATTATTAAGGCGACACAGAAAGAGGAAAGACAGGTCGTGATGTTCTCGGCAACCCTGACAGACAGAACAGAAGCACTTGGCAAGGAACTGCTTTCTGAACCTGCTGTTATTCGGGTTAAAAAAGATACAACTATTGAAGCAGCAGTTGTAGAGCATATTTATTTTCAGGCTGAGCATCGGGACAAGATCAAGCTGATGGAGAAAATCTCCCGTCTTGAAAATGCGAAAGTGCTTGTTTTCATAAAGGACATCGGAAATTTAGATGTACTTCATGAAAAGCTGGCTTTCAAGGATATCAAAACGAGCAAGCTCCATAGTGATCTTAACAAGATGGACAGGCAAAAATATACACGACTATTCAGGTCTGGCAAAACGACAATGTTGCTTGCAACAGATGTTGCTGCACGGGGGTTAGATATTCAAAATATAACTCATGTTGTCCATTACGATTTTGCAAAAGATAAGACTCAATATATTCACCGTTCCGGCCGCACAGGACGATTCGGCAAAGAGGGAACAGTCATCAGCCTTGTAACAGAAAGAGAAGAACGTGAATTGAAGCAAATGCTGAAGGAATTGAATCTTCCCCTTGAACGCAAAGTATTTTATCAAGGTGCAATTACAAACGTACAATAAAAGCCATAAACTCAAATACCGCTATTTTATAGCGGTATTTTTTTATTTTTATGCCTGCAAATTTTTTCTACATAAAATTGGCGAATTTTCACAAGATAAGACAAGAAATAATTTGCAGGAGAATTGATATGGTTACATTTGTTTATTTATTGCTGATTGGTATGATGGGAAGCCTTACCCTTATTTTAGATCTGTTCGTGTTTCATGACAGCCTGAAGAACTGCTTTATGAATATTTATAAGGCTGAAGTGGGAGCAGGAGCGATCACTATTGTATTGACAGCTGGATTCGGCTTTGTCTGGTCTGTTGTCGTTGATTTCAGGAGGCTGAAAAAGAAGCTGCAAGGTGGCAACAAAACAAATGCTTAAAACATTTATGTTAAAAACTAAAGGAAGTGGAGTCCATTGCTCAAAGAAAACATTTCTTTAAGCCAATTAGCAGCATTAGTATTTAATTTTCAAATTGGCAGCTCCATTGTTTTCGGACTTGCATTAGACGCAAAAGAGGATGCATGGATAGCTCTCTTTATTGCATTTGGGTTTGGGATTGTCATTACAATGTTCTATATATATTTAAGCTCACTGCTTCCAGGTAAAAATCTGTATGAGATGTTTGAGTATTGCTTTAAGAGGCCGATAGCAATTTGTTTAAGCTTCGTATACATCATTTATTTCTTATACTATGCATGCCGGATAATTAGAGACTTTGGAGAATTGATCTCAGCGACTGTGCTCCCGACCACTCCAATTGAATTCAGTACATTTACATTGTTGCTTGTGATAGGGTATGTGCTTTATTTAGGAATTGAGGTGCTGGCAAGGACGTCCGAAATTTTTACCCCATATGCAATTGTTTTTATGGTCTTATTAATTGTGTTTTTATATTCGGGGAAAAACCTGGACATGACAAATATCAAGCCTATTTTAGGAGAGGGATTTACTCCTTTGTGGAAGGTAATCTTTCCATATGAACTCGTTCGTCCATATGGTCAGCTTCTTATTCTATCGTTCATTCTTCCGAATGTCACTAGAATCGATCTGAGCGGCAAAGTCGTGATGGTCAGCATGATTATTTCCAGCCTTCTTCTAATAGCGTCATCATTGCTGATTATTTTGGCATTGGGTCAGAATATTGCTCTTCGCTCTAATTTTCCACTGTTGAGCGCCGCCCGTCTTATCTCTATTGGGGAATTCATCCAGCGTGTTGACGCCATTGTTGTCTTCACAATGGTATTAGGGACATTAGTGAAGAGCTCCATTTACATATATGGTGGTTTGAAGGGACTAGAATATGTTTTTGCGATCCCGTTCCGTTACTTTGCAATTCCGATTTCATGTTTAGTGTCACTATTCTCGATTTTTATTGCAAAAGGCTATTCTGACCATATGAATGAAGGGCTGTTTTCCAATCCTTTCTTGCTGCATATACCACTGCAGTTTGGATTGCCCGCTTTGATAACAATGATACTTCTGTTTAAAAAATGGCGAAGAAAAAACAATGGCAATCAGATGAAGGAACGGAATATCTAAACTTGCTTTGCAATAATCCATAAGGTGTTGAGCGTATGCTAAAGGAAAATATATCATTAAGTCAATTACTCACATTAGTTATAAACTTCCTGCTCGGCAGCGCTATTGTAGTAGGAGTAGGCATGGAAGCAAAGCGTGATGCATGGATGGTCGTAATTGCAGGCTTTTTTATTGGAGTTCTCGTTATTTCCGCCTACTATTTTTTGCTGTCTTTGCAGCCTGGGAAAAATTTGTTTGAAATTATGGAAGTTTGCTTTTCCAGGCCAGTAGCAATCGTTATGTCTCTCGTATACATTTGCTATTTTCTTTATATTGCCTGCCGGGTTATTCGGGATTTCGGAGAGCTGATTTCGGCGGCAATCCTTCCCTTAACCCCCATTGAAGTTACTATAGTCCTACCGGTCCTTGTTATCGGCTACATACTGTATATGGGCATCGAAGTATTGGGACGAACTTCTGAAATATTCACTCCATATACATTTGCCTTTATGCTTTTGCTTTTCCTTTTTTTGTACGGCAGCGGAAATATTGAATTGGTCAATCTTAAGCCAGTTGCCGCAATGGGTTTTATGCCAATAATAAAAGCAATCATTCCGTCTATTTCGGTTTTTCCCTTTGGGGAACTGATTGCATTTACAGTCGTTCTAGCTAATGTCACAAACTTTAAGTACAGCAGGAAAGTCAGCATTTTGGGTGTTGCCATAGCAAGCTTCCTGTTACTTTTGTCCGTCTTTTTAATTATCACTTCTTTAGGAGAAAGCATCGCCCTTCGTTCGAATTTTCCGCTCCTTAGTGCGGCTAGGCTTGTGAGTATTGGAGAATTTATTGAGCGGATTGATGCATTAGTTGTCTTCATCATTATGCTTGGGATATTAATCAAGAGCTCTGTCTTTATTTATGGAGGCCTCAAAGGACTGGAGTATGTTTTCAATAAGCCATATCGGTTTTTTTCTATACCAGTTGCTTGTATCGTCTCGATATTTGCAGTTTTCATTAGTAATGACTTTGCAGACCATCTAAAAGAAGGGCTTTATGTGGATATTTTTATCTTGCATCTGCCAATGGAATATGGTTTTCCGATATTGGTGCTGGCCACATTACTGTTTAAGAAGTGGAGAAAAGATCGAAGTGCAGGCAAGGAGGCAAAAGCATGAAGAAATTCTTGAAAAAACTGCTTTCCATCAACGGTAAAAAACAAATTCCTTCTAATACAAAACCGACAAAAGCGGAAGAAATTGAAATGAAAAAAATCAGCTTTGAAACCGTGAAGGACGAGGTTAAGAAGATTTTTGGGAATACAGCAGATTTAAAGGCAGATGATATATTAGTTGGAAAGTCAGAAGCAACAATTTTTTATTTAGACACGGTCATCAATACGGATTTTCTCAAGGATATGCTTGGACAAACTTTGGAAAGTCCTATTGAACAGGATATCAGAATTACGAGTGAAGATGAATTGCGTGCATTTGGAAAAAAGGCTTTTGGTGTATCAGGCTATAAACTTATTAATACAATCAGCGAATTGACAGAGGCTATTCTTGAAGGGCGGATTGCAGTCATCATTAAAGGGGTGCCGGCCTCACTTACTATCAGCTTTATTAACAGTGAAGGAAGAACCGTTTCTGAGCCGACTACACAAACAGTTGTAAGAGGTCCAAAGGATGCGTTTGTTGAGGATATATCGACTAATATTAATTTAATACGGAAAAGGATTAAAAACCATAATCTTCAGTTTGAGAAGTTCAAGGTAGGAAACGAAACTAGAACGAGTGTGTATGTCGGTTCCGTAAAAGGGATTGTGAATGAAGAGATATTGGAAGAGGTGAGGAAACGAATAAAAGATATTAATATTTCCGCTATTTTTGAATCTGCCAACATAGAAGAACTTATTCAAGATAAGTCGGCAACGGTATTCCCTCTCGCCTTGAATACAGAGCGTCCAGACTCTGTCTGTTCAGCTCTTTTGGATGGGAAAATCGCGATTGTTACAGACGGGACTCCGTTTATTCTGCTGGTGCCAGCCGTGCTGACAGATTTCTTTAATTCATCTGAAGATAACTACCAAAATTATTTTATGTCAAGCTTTATCAGAATGATCCGCTACCTTTCTTTTATGATTGGTTTGCTGATGCCTTCTGCATATGTAGGAGTATTGACCTTCCACCCGGAGTTATTGCCGACAACCTTGCTGTTAAGCGTAATTGCCCAGCGGGAGGGTGTGCCGTTCCCGGCAGTTATTGAAGTATTTATTATGGAAATAACCTTTGAGATTCTTCGGGAGGCTGGTGTCCGTATGCCAAGGGCAGTTGGTCAAACAGTTTCAATTGTTGGAGCATTGGTAATCGGGCAAGCAGCAGCAGAAGCCGGAATTATTTCAAATATCATGGTTATTATCGTAGCAATCACAGCAATTGCCAACTTTGTATTTCCTAATTACAGCTTTGCGAATGCCTCCCGGCTGATACGGTTCGTGCTGATAATTGTCGCTTCAATACTAGGCTTGTATGGCGTATTGCTCGTACTGATATTCATGGTTGCACACTTAAGCTCGCTTCGTTCCTTTGGTGTGCCATACTTGGCGCCAGTTGCACCGTTTATTGTCGAAGACCAAAAGGATGTGTTTATCCGAACGCCAATCTGGTTCCAGAACAAACGGCCGGCCTATTTGAACCCAAGCAGCAAAGACAAGCAAAAGCCGCAGGGCTCACCATCTCCTCCTAAGCAGACGAAAGGAGGCAGCGGGGATTGAAGCTTTATGGGAAACTGTTTTTATCGGTCTTGATTGTTTTCCTTTTGAGTGGGTGCTGGGACCGGAAGGAACTGTCAGAAATTAAACTTGTTTCAGGGATGGCTGTTGATAGAGGAGATGACGGTAAATATAAAGTGACGGTCGAAGCTTTGAATGCAGCAGAATTGAATTCACGAACAAGCGGAGGCAATGCCCCGGCATTAGTAGAAACAATTGAAGGAGAGACCTTATCAGAAATCAGCCATCAATTCAGCCAATATTACGCCCAGTACCTTGTTTTTTCTCATATGAAGCTCCTTGTTATTGGGGAAGACGTAGCAAGGACTGGTATGATTGATTTTATTGATTATTTGGAGAGGAACAGGGAACTTCGTGATGATTTCAAGATTTTAATAGCGAAGGACAGCAAAGCATCTGATGTGTTGAAGGTGACAAATCTCTACCGGAAATCGTCTTCACTAAAGCTTTCGACACAGCTTGAAAACATGTTTCAAGACTGGGGCGGAGATCCGGATATGAGGATAAATGACTTTATCAATGATATTACTTTAGAGGGAAAAGAGGCCATTTTAAATGCAGTAGTGGTAAAAGGAGACAAGAAGGTTGGAGCAACTGTCGAGAATATGAATAATGTCACTCCAGAAGCAATGGTGCTAGTTGATTCCCTTGGTATCTTTAACAAAAAGAAGCTAGTCGGCTTCTTGCCATTAGAGGATACAAGAGTGTATTTATGGATTACAAATAAATTTAGAAATACAACCTTAACAGTACAATGCGGTGAGGATGAATATAGTGCAGTAAGAATTATTCATTCTTCTACAGATGTACAAACGAAAATGGATGGAGGGACACCGGAATTCAATATCAATATTAAAGCAGAAGGCTATATTGAAGGCACGCAATGCTATAAAGCATTAAACAAGATAGAGACTTTTGAAAAATATGAAGATCTTGTCAGCAGGGATGCAGCTGAAAAAATTAAGAGCACAGTCGAAAAATTGCAGAAAGAATATGAACTTGATATATTCGGCTTTGGAGAAATGATGAGAAGGCAGCATAATGACCAGTTTGCAAAGATTAAAAATGACTGGAACAAATATTTTTCAGAGGCTAAGGTAAATGTTGACTTTGAGTTCATCTTAAGAAGAACAGGAATCAGGTCAGACAGTTTCCTTGATGAGGTAGAAAAATGACGAAAAAAAATAACGATTCCCAAAATTTAATATAATTGCTTGAAATATGAATCAGATATGATATCCTGTAAGTACAAACAAAAATTGAATGAGAATCATCACTAGGGGATCCCTTGATAAGGGCTGAGAATAAAGTAGCTACTTTTAAACCCTCATAACCTGAACAGGTTCGTACCTGCGTAGGAAAGTGGAAGATTGTTTTGTTGT
Organism: Bacillus sp. (in: firmicutes); assembly: GCA_031179905.1. GTDB lineage: Bacteria > Bacillota > Bacilli > Bacillales > Cytobacillaceae > Niallia. The sequence goes on from JAPSHL010000041.1 coordinate 12,555, forward strand.
GCACTTTTACTGTTCGTACAAAATCACAAGCCACTTTCCTATGGAGAGTGGCTTTTTTTATTGGAGAACGGAAGGAGTGAAGGATGGCTGTTAATTAAAGTTGAGTAAATTTATTGGTAAAGGTGGTTTTTGTGGGAAAATGAAGCTTCTTGCCATAACAAATGACGCATATTCAGTACAGGAAACATGCGCTATAATTCTGCAAATTCATGATTATGTTGATTATATACATATAAGAGAAAAGTCTAAATCAATGTTAGAGATTTATTGTCTTTGCAAACAGCTGCTAGCAGGAGGCGCAGATAGAAGAAAGCTAGTTATCAATGGAATGGAGGAAATCTTACTTTTAGCCAATATGCTTCATGTACATCTCCCTGAAAATGGCTTTTCAATTGAAAGGACTAGAAATAGAACAGCATGTCAGCTTGCCGGGAAATCTGTGCACAGCCTTCAATCCGCACTAGAAGCAGCAAAAGAAGGAGCAGATTATATCATTTACGGACATTGTTATGAAACGGACAGTAAAGCAGGGGTTCCTCCTAATGGGATTAAGACATTACAGGCGATAAAAAGGGCAGTCAAGCTTCCTGTATACGCAATCGGCGGGATAAGTGAAGACAGGGTAGGCGAGCTATATGACTCTGGTGCTGATGGTATCTGCGTAATGTCAGGGATTTTTGCCGCAGTAAACCCTGAACTTGCCGCAAAAAAATATCAAGAAAGGTGCAAAGAGTATGCAAACACGAAAATTTGAAGCTGCTGTCATTGGCGGCGGTATTATCGGCAGTGCAATTGCTTATTATCTATCAAGTGAAAACATTAGGACCTCTGTATTTGAAGCAAATGAAATCAGCGGGAAAACAACAAGTGCAGCTGCAGGAATGCTGGGTGCCCACTCCGAATGGGAGGAATTTAAGGAGCTGTATCCGTTTGTCGCAGACAGTCACTTTTTCTATGAACGGCTATCAGTTCATTTGAAAGCGACCTGTGGAATTGATATCGAGTTGAGAAAAGGCGGTATTCTCAATTTAGTCTATTCAGAGAAAGAAAAAAGAAAATTTAATTCAGTTCTCGACCTTCCTAACGTGACATGGCTGTCTGCACAGGAAGCTTTAGAGAAAGAGGGGCATATCAGTCAAGAAATCTACGGTGCCGTTTATATGAAAGACGATGTTCACGTCACACCTGTATCTGCCTGTAATGGTTTCAGCAAAGGTGCCTATCAGCTCGGTGCCCAAATCTTTGAACATACGTTGGTGCTGGATGTGGAGCAAGATGGCAGCGGGTTTAGCATAAAAACAACAAGCGGCAATTTTTATGCTGAAAATGTAATCATTGCCTGTGGAGTATGGACAAATAAGTTTTTTACTAAATCTGGCTTGGCTAATTCCTTAGTACCTGTTAAAGGAGAGTGCCTTTCTGTTATCAATGACAGATTGCCTTTGAGCAAAACTTTATTTCATGAGAAAAGTTATATTGTGCCAAGAAATAACAATCAATTGGTGATAGGTGCAACACAGAAATGGAATGATTGGAATGAAAAGCCGAGTTTTGGAGGTATTCAGGAAATCATGGAAAAGGCAAAAAGAATGATGCCGGAGATTGCTTTAATGCAACCAAGCAGATTTTGGGCGGGATTAAGGCCGCAATCCTTCGATAAAAGGCCATTTATCGGCGAACATCCTGAAACTTCGGGGCTATACTTTGCGGCTGGCCATCAGCGAAACGGTATTTTAATGGCACCAGCAACAGGGATGATGATTAGAGATTTAGTGATGGGAAGAAAGGTTAATCAAGCTTGGCAAGAGGCATTTAAAATCGACAGGCCAGTGCATTTCCAGCATGAAAGGGTGTGAAGCAATGAAGATACAATTGAATGGAAAAGGCATTGATATCCCTGAGGAAATCGTAACATTGCAAGATTTAATAGTATGGTACGGTCTGCAGGACCGAATGCTTATTGCTGAATTAAACAGAGAAATTATTAAGAAGGAAAGCTATCAAACTACAGCTCTTGCAGAAAAGGATCTATTAGAGCTCATTCATTTTGTTGGGGGAGGATGAAGAAATATGTTGAAAATAGGAAACCGAACATTTCAGTCGAGATTGCTGCTAGGAACAGGTAAATATCCGTCATACGAAGTTCAAAGGGAGGCGGTAGCTGTATCTGGAGCAGAGATATTAACATTTGCGGTCAGAAGAATGAATGTGTTTGAGGAATCTCAGCCTAACTTTCTTGAAAATTTGGACCTAACGAAATATGCCCTTTTGCCAAATACTGCCGGAGCAAAAAATGCAGAAGAAGCAGTAAGAATTGCAAAGCTTGCTCAAAGTTCAGGTCTTTGTGACATGGTTAAAGTAGAGATAATAGGCTGCAGCAAGACACTGCTGCCTGATCCTGTTGAAACATTGAAAGCTTCAGAGAAACTGCTTGAATTAGGGTTTACTGTATTGCCGTACACGTCCGATGATGTTGTACTAGCTAAGCGCCTCGAAGAATTGGGAGTCCATGCTGTCATGCCTGGAGCTGCACCAATCGGATCAGGCAGAGGAATAATTAATCCACTGAATCTCCGCCTGATTATCGAGCAATCAGAAATCCCTGTGATTGTTGATGCTGGCGTTGGTTCTCCTAAAGATGCCGCATTCGCAATGGAGTTAGGTGCTGACGGTGTGCTTTTAAATACAGCTGTTTCCAATGCACAAGATCCTGTGAAGATGGCGAAGGCTATGAGCATGGCGATTGAGGCAGGAAGACTTGGCTTTGAAGCTGGCAGGATGGACATGAAGAAATATGGAGAAGCTAGCAGCCCTACAAGCGGACTGGTGAGCTCATGACCGGCAAATACACAAAGCAAAGGCTGTTTATAGGTGGTGATGGTCAAAAGAGACTGCAGGAAAGTCATGCAGTCATCTTAGGTGTTGGTGCGCTTGGTTCATCGACAGCAGAGATGCTGGCAAGAGCAGGCATTAAGAAGCTGACAATCATTGACAGGGATTATGTAGAATGGAGTAACCTGCAAAGGCAGCAGCTGTATACCGAGGAAGATGCTGCATTAAAGCTGCCCAAGGCAGTTGCTGCAAAAAAGAGATTAGAGCAGATAAATAGTGATGTGCTTATCGATTGCCGAGTGGAAGACATAACAGGACGGAATATAGAAGAAATGATTAAGGGAGCATCGATAATTATTGATGGAATGGATAATTTTGAAACAAGGCTCATTATTAATGATGCAGCTGTTAAAATGAATATTCCTTATATATTCGGTGCGTGTGTCGGCAGCTATGGGTTGACGTATCCTGTCATTCCAGGCAGTACTCCGTGTTTACACTGTATCATCGAGCAGCTTCCAACCCAAACCGAAACATGTGATAGTGCAGGTATCATCAGTCCGATTGTCCAGCTTGTTGCAGCATTTCAAGCAGCATACGCGCTGAAAATTCTGGCAGGTAGTAAAGCAGTCGAGCCTATCCTGCTATCCTATGACATTTGGAGTATGCAAAAGGCGGAAATTCATGCTGATAGATTAAAAGACCCGCATTGTCCTGCATGCAGCCAAAGAATATTTCCATATTTGGACATTGTTAACCAAACAAAAACAGATATACTATGCGGCAGAGATGCAATCCAAATACGACCTGGTGTTTCACAAGTGTTTGATTTGAATGCACTTTCTAAGAGCATTCACAATGTCGTCGATAATATGATTGTTAACCCATATTTGCTTGCTTGTGAGTATGAAAAGCACAGGGTTGTTCTATTCAAAGACGGCCGTGCCATAATCCATGGTACAAGTGAGCGTTCAAGGGCAAGGGCAATTTACAGCAGACTCGTAGGATGAAATGAAAGCCGGTACAGCATAATTTATGAGGAGACCTTTTAACAAGAAGGTCTTCTTTTTCGTATGCCGCCGGAATGCTGAACATGCACTAAGCCTCAAGTCTTAGAGAGAAATCAAGCGGAAGCACGTTATGAAAAGTCATGCTGAAAGCTATGATAGGAGTATGAAATGAAAGGAGATTGATGAAATGAAAAAAGTAGGTTTATTTCTTATAGGAGCTACAGCGGCAATTGTCCTTGTATCACAGTTAGGTCCGCTTGTCGGGCTGATTATAAGCGGAGTATTGCTGTATCTCGTGTTTAAGCAATTCTTAAAAGCAGGGAATACAGGGGCGAAGGTAGGCTGGGGAGCATTAGGCATAATATTGCTTTGTATCACTGCTAGCAATCTTCCGGCAATACTTGGTCTAGCTGCAGCGTATATCCTGTTATTAGTATTTAAAAAATGGAAAAAATCGAGCAATACAGAAGAAATGAATACTTCTGATGATCCGTTCCAGAATTTTGAGAAGCAATGGTCTGAACTAAACAAAAACTAAACAGAAAAGAGGAAAATAATCATGGCAAAACTATTAGAAAGAATCAAAAATGCAGTAATGGCTGATATCATTGAAGTGCTGGACAAAAAGGAGAACAAGAATCCACTTGCTCTGCTAAACCAATATTTAAGAGAATGTGAAAGAGAGACAGAAAAGGTAAAAGGGCTTATAAAGCGCCAATATGCGTTAAAAGAAGCATTCACAAAGGAGCTTAACGATGCCGAGGAATTAGCAGCAAAACGGAAAAAACAAGCAGAAATTGCTTCACAAGCAGGCGAAGAGGAGCTGTTTGCCTTTGCTCAAGCAGAGCAACACCATTACGAGGAAAGAATTGTTCGCTTGACTGAATCACTGAAAATCACTAACCAACAGACAAGTGAGCTGGAGGCAAAATACGCCTTGATGAAGCATAAGCTGAAGGATATGAATATCCGCCGTCTTGAGCTGATGGGGAAAGAAAACATGACAAGAGCTTCATATACAATTGATAAAGTTACGAATGAACAAGGAAAGCAGGCACATATAACAAAGTTCGATGAATTGGAAACCTATATTGAAGGTTTAGATAAAAAAATTACGAACAATTATTATCAGCATACAATTGATGAAAAAATCGCTGCATTAGAAAAAAAGATTGAGGAAAAGAAAGATGAAACTTTCACATCTTGAAAAAAATGATATTCTTAAAAGGCGTAGGTTTTTATACGCCTTTCCGAGTATTGATAATACAAGAGAGCAAATATTATCAATAGCCGGAAAGGCGTAGCCAATATGAAAGGAAAGGGAGGAGGAACTCCGTTGTTTGAGAGAATTAAGAAGGACTTTTCTGGCTGGATTGTCATTATTGCTGGATTCCTGCTTCTATTGGAGATTTTTGTTCTTCATCCAGGCTTGATTTTTTCCTTTCTGATTTCCATTGGACTGATGTATTACGGAAAACGGGGGTTAAAAGGGAAAACAGGGAAACTGATGTTTTGGTCTGGATTGCTTGTGCTGCTGATTAGTGTACTCAATATGTTTACCGTGAAATTCCTGCTGTTCAGCCTCCTTTTTTACTGGTTTGTGCAGTTTATCCAGAAAAAAAATAATAAAGAGGTAATCAAACCGATTATTAAGGACAAGAAAGAGGGGCTTGGTGAGGACATTATTATCAAAAAGGAGCCAATGTTCCGCAACCGGCTGTTCCATCGAAATGAAACCCCTGATCATGTTTACGAATGGAAAGATATTAATATCCAAACAGGTGCAAGCGACACAATTATTGACTTGAGTTACACGGTGCTGCCACAAGGAGAGACAGTTATTTCCATCCGGAATCTTGTCGGCAATGTAAAAATATTCATTCCTTATGATTTGGAGATCAGCATCAACCACTCCGTCCTGTTAGGCTCTGCCTCCATTTTTGATGAAGAGAATGAAGTAAATGCCTTCAATTTGAATTTAATGAGAAGCAGTGCTGCATATGATCAAGCGGAGACAAGAGTGAAGATCATCACCTCTTTCCTGGTAGGAAATTTAGAGGTGAAAAGAATATGAGCATAATACAAAGGCAAATTATCTGGGGAATGAGCATTGCATTAATAATGCTTGTGTTCACTTCTGGTGCATTCCTGCTCGTATTTCCACCAGACAGCTGGAATGATATTTGGGAGAAACAAGTCCTTGATATCCCGTTTGTCTTATTTCTCGTTAGTGCAGATGTGGCAATTGGGCTGTTTTTTGGGGTGCTGAGCGGATACTCGTGGCGGAAGCAAGTTAACGCACTTGATGGAATCATTCACAGTGGAGAAAGAAATAAGGAACTTGAAGGAGTTAGCTCAGGCTTTTATGAAGAAATACATTCGTTAGGAACAAAGATAACAAATGTACAAAACAAGCTGAAGGAGCAAATTAAATTATCGCAAAAGCTTGTAACAGAGCAGGCTGAGAATCAGCACACGAGAGTTCAAGCTGTCATTGCTGATGAACGGAACCGCCTTGCAAGAGAGCTTCACGATTCTGTCAGTCAGCAGCTTTTTGCTGCATCTATGCTCTTGTCTGCTATCAATGAGAGAAGACAAATTGATGCCGATCTTGTTGAAACAAAGCAGCTGAAGCTTGTAGAAGAGACAATTCACCAGTCACAGCTGGAAATGCGGGCATTGCTGCTTCATTTAAGACCAGCGGCCTTAAAGAATAAAACCTTAAAAGAGGGAATAATGGAGCTC
>JAPSHL010000042.1:0-18905 GCA_031179905.1 Bacillus sp. (in: firmicutes)
AGTTTTCAAAAAATTTATATGGCATTTCCATCACACTGAGCAATTCATTTATATCTCTATAAGAGTTGCTTCCCGGGAAATCTAAATAATGATCCTTTATTCCACCAACATATTGAACAGTAGACTTAATATAAGGAGTTTCATCTGCTATTAAATAATTTGGTGTAAAGTCATGAAAATCCTTTGTCGGTACATAGCTGAAAGTATGGAGATTCCTATTTTTTTCCTTTAAACTTTTAGCAGCAAAGCTTACTACTGCACCAGAGTCCAATCCACCACTTAATTGTGCTCCTACCTGCCCATGTGTTCTTAATCTTGAATTGACTGCCTCTTGGAAGATTGATTGAAATGCCTCAATATATTCACTATTTGAATTTAATTTCAAAGGCTCCTCAGCTTTCAAAGTCATATATCTTGTTATCTTAATAGAATTGCTCGTTACAACTATGTGATGAGAAGGAGGAACTTGTGCAATATCTCGATAAGGAGTGATAGACGTATCTGTCGTGTCTATTACACCAGATACTGCCAGGTATTCTGCAAGCCACTCCTCATTTAATTGTGCACTTATATGACCGCTCTTTAATAATGGCTCCATCAGCGTGCAAAAGGAGAAATGGCCGTTTTTTTGATAATAGTACAGCGTTCTTGAACCTGAAAAATCTCTTGCTCCAAATAACCTTTGTCTTTTTCGATCCCAAATCATAAAAGCAAAATCTCCAACAAGATATTTAGGCGTCTCTTCCAGCCATTTATCATAAGCAAGTAATATCATTCTGCTGTCTGTAATAGATTTTCTTTCTAATTTATCTAAACCTAAAAGATCTGAGAGTTCCTCACGATTATCAATAATAGCATCTGCTGTAATAGCATATTGGCGCATGGAATCATAGTATGGCAGCTGTTCCCCTACAGATTCAGGTGTTATCCATTGGGCCATACAACCGAAAACAATTTGATTATGCTTCCAGACTTGAATTGCATCAGAAGGGAATTTTTCTAGAGACCTAATCATGTTAAAACCTTGTTCATCCGTAGCCTTTGCTCCATTTAGATGATAAATACCAACAATCGCACTCATATTTAAGTCTCCTAACACCGATTTTCCAAAAATTATCTTATTCTTAATTAAGAACCAAAAAACAAAAAAATATATAAAAATATTATTAAAACGTTCTATATTAAGAACATATCATATTTCAACAACTATATCAATTATAATTTAACTATAAAACAAAAAATTTCGCTGCAATTATACCAAGGTCAAATTATTTAAGCTAAGGTTTGGTTTAATGCTAATTCTTGAGTATCTAACATTGTCCGCAGAGCTCCTTGAGTTTGAGACAATCGATAATATGAACCTTCTTGTATTACTTTTCCATCCTCCAGTACAATAACATTGTCTGCATTACGAATAGTAGATAGACGATGGGCAATGATAATAATGGTCATCTTTCCTTTTAGCAGGTCAATCGACTCCTGGATTTTCTTTTCATTTTCACTATCAAGTGCACTTGTAGCTTCATCTAATACAAGTATAGAGGGTTTCCTTAATATTGCTCTGGCAAGTATGATTCGTTGCCGCTGCCCTCCAGAAAGTTTCGTTCCTCTATCACCAATAATGGTATCTAATCCTAATGGCAATTTTTTTACAAAATCGGCTGCTGCAGCAAACGTTAAGGCTTCCCATATCTCTTCTTCTGTAGCTTCCGGCTGTACCATTATTAAATTTTCTCTAATACTTGAATGAAATAAAAACGGGTCCTGAGATACATAACTAATAGCGCCTCTATAGGAAAGTAGATTCTTATCAGTAAGCGGTTGATTATTAACAAGCACCTGTCCGTTTTCTGGTTTGAGTAAGCCCATAATTAAATCGACCAGTGTTGTTTTGCCGGCTCCAGATTTCCCAACAATAGCAGTGGTTTTATTATTCGGAATACAGATATTTATATTAGATAATGCCCAAGTTGCTTGACTCTTATCATAACGATAACTAATTTCCCTGCATTCTATGACATCTTTATAAGATATATGCTTCTTCCAGTTATTTTGAGTAGCAAGAACAAATTCTTGTTGTTCTTGACTTTCCCTCTGAACGCTTAAAACATTTTCTAAAGCAGGTAACATAGCTGTAATCTGTTCCAAATTAGTTTGGATTGTTGTAAATTTTGGCCATAATCTTGAAAATATAAGGATGACGATAAGAATTTTTTCATCTGCTATATGCAGAATGTTTAAAGCCATATAGACAAACATAATAATAAAGACAGCTGCTGCAATACGATAAGCTAAAGTTGATGTCGAACTAAGCCTGACTAATTTCATGACATTAGACTGAATATCATCAGATTTTCCTCGGAACCAGTGTAAATAAGATTTTTCAAGCATGTTGCTTTTCATATCCTTAATTCCATTAAATTGGTCGGTAATTCCTCCAAAATATTCATTCATTAAGTCTGTTGTTTCTCTTCCAAGTGCTTTTGATCTTTTTAAAAATCTTTTCATATAAACTGCTAACGCTGTACCACTAAATAGTACAAGGATAGTAAGTAAAGGTGATAATAAAAATGCCATAATAACTTGAATAAGTGTAAAAACCACAGTGCTGGACAATTGAATCATACTGTGAGTGCCAGCCCCTACCCTTGCAATTTCTGTAGTTAATATATAATTAAAATCCGACTTTCTTTTACTTATAAAGAACTCCCATTTCGCACCGTTTAAGGATTGGTACAAATCCGTCCTTAACCTTTTGATAAAATTTTGTTGTATCCATGTGTTGACTATTGATTGATACCTTTGCAGTAGCGCTTGGCCAGTTATTAAGAAAAAATACAAGAAGAGTACAAATGAAACTCCAATCTCAAAAGGAATCTTTTCAATTCCATTCATTATGTAGTTTATAGGGAAAACATTATCCATCTGCATATTAAAGACTCCGATTACAGCCAACATCGGAACTAATAAATAAATACCAATGCCTTCTAACCCACTAATTAAAAGGCTCATAAAAAAGTTTAAATAAATCCTTTTTCCAGTTATGTCAATTAATTTTTTGAGAAAAAGCATTAGATTTTTCATTCGATTTACTCCTATTATTCCTTTTTACTATCCCATATCACTTTGATACACTGAGCCTTTTGCAAATGTTTTGACAATAGTAAATTGATTCATAGTCTCTGCCCCTGTAACGAATAATGAACCACTACGTACCCATGCATGAGCAATCATTTCTCCATTTTCATCTCTTGCAATTCCCATATATAGTGTTGTTTCTATTTTTCTCTTATTTAACATTTTAGTCGCCGCAATTGCTTGAACAAGACAACTGCTATCCCAAAATGTATGCTTGCTTGCTTTTATTACTGCAAATGAAACATCTTTTACCATTTTTTCATTTACAGATGAACAGATTGATGTCTCAACAGACTGTTCTCCTAAAGAAGGAGCTACTTTTTCAAATGGCAATAACTTCAAGTATCTTGCTCTGCCTAAATAAAAAAATGCTTCTAACAGAAGGTATCTTCTTTGCGATTCTAACTGTATAAACTTTTTTATTTTATAAAGCACTAACTAACATCCTTTCTCTTTAATTCGGAATACACTATCGTGCAAGCCTTACTGATTCTTTTATAAGAACAGGTTATTTAATAACCTTAAATTTTATTCAGTTTTCCAATGCGGCTATGCCCTCTATTTTTCAAAGCTTACCCAGAAAAAAACTCTAAATTCATAATAACAATAAACTTAAAATACATCTCAAACGTTCTTTATAAAGAACTCATTTTAATCTTAACTCTTTATCATTTAGTTTGCGATAGGGAAATTTACCCTATTTTTTACTAATAATACCTATTCTCAAAATTAGTTATATTATAATATTCATAATAAATTGACGGCAAAACTATTTATAAAAAAAACAGCATCCCAAAAAGGACACTGTTATAAGGAGGAGTACCATAAAAAAGCAATAGCATTTACCAGGGTTGTAAGGGGAAAAACAGATATACATAAGAAGTAAGCGTGCTTTTGAATATTTGTATATCGTGCAAGGTCATGGAGAGAGTCTTAAGCTACTGCAAAAAATAAATAGGAATTAACTTTGTAAGACAAAAAACATTAATACCTATCATTCTTGTTTTCCTACCGCAAAATGAAAAAAACCTTCCCCAGCAATTAGGGAATGCTCGGTGTTTTTGCCTTCTGTTTTCTCGCACTGCCATGCTCAATCGAAACAATCTCGTCTACTAAAGGAGTGGAATGCTAGAAACTTCAGCTTACATGTTTGTAAGCAGGAATATTAAGGTGACAGTAATAGGTATAGATACATAAAAAACTTGAGTCTACAGCAATTAAGCTGTTTAACAACATTACACAAAAGTTTTCTAACAGGAAATAACTGATACAAATAATCTATGGATCATTATCCTTGCACTCTTACTTATTTCTTGGATGTCTATTCTACATTTCCCCTGACAAATTTACCTTACCAATTCATCACAGTAATTTATATACTAATCAGCGTTTGTTGCGATTATTGTCAAATTTTGTAGGTCTTTCACTTTAGGTAACTCTAGTATTTTTTCATTATTACTTGTTTTTTTGCATTTTTCCCCTACTGACTATTAAGTGGAACAGCCAATTCTTCTCCTTCATTCTTTGGTGAGTTGACAAGGGGCGACACCTCATATTTAGCCATTGCTTCTGCACTATATGGCACAAGCAGCTGTTTCAGCGATTTTATGTCACTGTTCTCCGGGTTTATCCACCGGTCATAATCTTCCTGCTTTAAAATGACAGGCATTCTGTCATGAATATCTTTTGTCATATCATTGGCTTCTGTTGTAATAATCGTACATGTTGCTAGAGCCTGTGTTCCTTCTGCTTTTTTCCAGACCTCATATATTCCAGCCAAGGCAAATGGCCGCTTATCCTTCATGACAAACCGGTAAGGCTGTTTTTCTCCCTTTGTTTTTTTCCATTCGTAAAATCCATCGCAAATAATCAAACATCTTCTTTTTTGAAAGGCATGCTTAAACGAAGGCTTTTCTTCAATACTTTCCATGCGGGCATTAATAAGTTTATAGCCTATTTTATCATCCTTTGCCCAAAAAGGAACAAGACCCCATCTTAAATAACTCCCTATTCGTCTTCCATCATAATAACCTACCGCAAGGATTTCCTGCCCCGGCGCAATATTGTATCTTGGTGTAATTTCCTCTGTACACACAAAATCAAATTCGGCTTGTAACAATGCCTGCTCACTTACTAATGAATATCGGCCACACATAAGGCTGCACCTCTTTAGCATTTTTTTATTCCAAAAAAACAAAATAGAGACATGAAAGCGCTCCGTGTCCCTACCATTTAATTAGTCTTTAACTTCTCTGCAATCAGATTTTGAATAAATCTGTTAATCCGGTCAAATCCTTTTTCAATGTTGTCAACTGAGGAAGCATATGAAAGCCTTACATATCCTTCTCCCATACTGCCAAAGCAATCACCAGGTGACACGACAACACGCTGCTCATTAAGGAGTCTTATGGCAAACTCATCGGATGTTAAACCAGTCTCCTTAATATTCATAAATACGTAAAACGCTCCTTTAGGCATTACACAAGATATCATTTCTATCTGATTAATACGCTCCACCATGATGCCCCTGCGCTCCTTATATTGTTCATTCATATAAGCATAAGCATCCGCTGGACCAGTCAACGCTTCTATTGCTGCAAATTGCGCAGGTGTATTGACACATGACAGCATAAATTCCTGGATTTTTTGCATTTGGGAAATAATCGACTTCGGTGCTAGACAGTAGCCGACGCGCCAGCCTGTCATTGCATAAGATTTAGAAACAGAGTCAATGATAATGGTCCTTTCCTTCATGCCTGAGATTCTCGCAATATTATAGAAAGGTTCATCATACGTCAAATATTTGTATACCTCGTCAAATATTACATATAAATCATTTTCAATTGCCACACGGGCGATCATTTCCATTGTATCCTTGCCGGCGACAGCACCTGTTGGATTAGATGGGGAATTTAGTATAATTGCCTTTGTCTTAGAAGTTATTGCTTTTTTCAATCGTTCCTCTGTAAAGTTAAAGCCTTCTTCCTCGTAGACAGGGACTGTAACAGGCACTGCATTATTCATCTCAATCATGCCAAAGTAATTCGTATAGCATGGGTCGCTTACAATCACTTCATCGCCTGGATTTGTTAAGATTAACAAAGAGAGAGATAATCCTTGCATGCCGCCCACTGTAATAAAAACCTCATCCGCAGGGTCATAACTGACCTTATCAAAATCCTCAAAATGCCTGCTTACTGCTTCGCGCAACGGAAGTATTCCTGCGTTTGGAGTATAATGGGTTTCTCCATTATCCATTGCCGATTTAGCAGCATCTATAATGTTTTTTGGTGTATCGAATTCCGGCTCTCCAATGACAAAACTGACCACATCCTCTAATCCTTGTGACAGCTCGTACATTTGTCGTACCTTCGCAGCTTTAATTTCTTGTATTATGCTTGATAACTCCTTCATCCAGATCCCTTTCCGAATAACAGATTCTACGTTTACTAATTTTTTAAATATTCCAACATATAGTTTTATTAGATTTTAACATACTCACTGTTAATAATTAATATTTATTTTTGAAATCGAAGAAATTATCAATATTCTGCTATTCGACTCTAAATTGTACTTTATACAATTTAGAGTCGAATAGCACACCCATGTTATTGTTTAACTGCTCTATCTTATTCACCGTATATTGGATTAAAAAAAGAGACACCTATAGTTAGGCGCCTCAAATTTAGTCAATCTTCGTCTCGCTGCATTCCAGTATAGATTAAGATCAAACGAACCAGTTCCAGTACAGCAATTGCTGCTGCTGCAACATATGTTAATGCTGCTGCGTTTAGTACTTTCTTCGTTTCTCTTTCTTCATCATTGCGAATAATACCAAGGGAAACTACTTCATCCATTGCTCTATTAGAAGCATTGAACTCTACAGGCAATGTCACAAACTGAAATAGTACCGCTGCTGCCATGAATACAATTCCAAGCAGCACGAAGTTACTCATGCCTGCGATCATCCCGATCAAAATCAAAATCCAGGAAAAGTTACTGCCGATGTTCGCTACAGGGACAAGGGCGTGTCGGAATCGTAAAAACGCGTAGCTTTGCTGGTCTTGGATCGCATGGCCGACCTCATGGGCTGCAATCGCCGCTGCTGCCACTGAATGGCCATGATAGTTGTCTGATGATAAGCGGACAACCTTAGAGCGAGGATCATAGTGGTCAGATAAAACTCCTCTTGTTTCTTCAATAGAAACGTCATACAAACCATTGGAATCTAGAATTCTTCTAGCAACCTCCCTGCCGGACATTTGGGATGATGCTTTTACGTTAGAATACTTCTTATAGGCACTTCTTACTCGTAATTGTGCCCATATTGGGACAATCAGGATAATCAAAAAATAAATGATAAACATATTGTTCTCTTCTCCCTTCTGAATTACTTAGCAGGAACAGCCGCTTCGATTAAATCATCACCGATTTCTCCGACGATTTCTTCTAAAATGTCTTCCATCGAAACAATTCCTGCCGTTTTGCCATTTTTATCTTTTACAATCGCTAAATGTGTACTGCTTTGTTGCATTTTCAACAATACGTCTTTAATTGGTGAAGTCTCTGTAAAGATAGGCAATGAATGGACAACAGAATCCATTGTCAAAGTCCTGCCTGCCACAACGCTTGTAAGCATTTCTTTTGTGTTAATAAATCCGATATATTCCCCTTTATCTGTAACCGGATATCTCGTATATTCATACTGATCTAAAACGGTTATTATTTGATCAAAAGGCATGCCTTTTTCAACTGAAATAATACTCTCTTTCGGTATCATAATATCCTTCAATATCCGCTCATCAAAGGCAAAGATATTTTCCAAATATTCAAGCTCTGTTCTGTTAATTTCGCCACTCTCATAGCTTTGTGTAACAATGAGCTTCAATTCTTCCTCTGAATGGACCGTCTCATGTCCAGCTGGTTTAACCCCAAACATACGCAGGAGAATGCGGGAAGATCCGTTCAATGCGGAGATAATTGGCTTTGTCACTTTACCAAACCAGTAAAGAGGCGGTGCAAGCATAAGGGTCATTCTTTCAGCATATTGAATTGCCAATGTTTTAGGTGCAAGCTCTCCTAGAACAACATGGAGAAATGTAACAATTGACAGGGCAATAGCATAAGACAGGACAGTAGCCAATGCCTCGGGAACATTAAATCGTTCAAATAAAGGATGAAGCATTTTTTCCACTGTAGGCTCACCTAATGCACCAAGTATAAGTGCGGTAATTGTGATACCCAGCTGACAGGCTGACAGGTAAAAGTCGAGGTTCTGGGCTACTTTTTTCGCGATATGAGCCTTTTTATTACCTTCTGCAATCAATTGATCAATTCGTGACATCCTTACCTTTAATATCGCAAACTCCGCTCCAACAAAAAATGCGGTCAATCCGATAAAAACGGCCACAAGAAACAAATTTAAAACTATTAATCCGTCCAATTCATGCGCTCCTATTATTAAAAGTTTTCGTACTTAGTAACTAATCAGTTGAGGACCTTTGCGGCATCATCACTTGATTCCGTTTTAGCGAGTGCAACCTGTTTTATTTGATAATTATCCATTTCAGTGACCGTCCATACGTATTTTCCGTATTCAACTTGGTCATCTAGTTGGACATTATCGACTAATTGATATTGCATCCAGCCACCGAGTGTGTCAATTGTTTCTTTTTCCTCAAAGCTGATGCCGAACTGTTCTTCCAAATCTTCCAGCAATACACGACCATTGACTAAATAACGGTATTCTCCGATACTTTGGATATCTTCCACTTCATCTGCATCAAATTCATCTCTTATCTCGCCAACTAGTTCCTCGAGGATATCTTCCATCGTTAATATTCCAGATGTTCCTCCATACTCATCAATAACCAATACCATATGAATTCTTTCCTTTTGCATTTTATACAAAATATCCTGAACTCTAGATACCTCCAGCACAACTGGAAGCTCTCGAATAAATTCATTAAGCTGACGGTTTCTTCCTGTAGCCATATTCGCTAACATTTTTTTTATGTTTATCATACCGACTATATTGTCTTTATCTCCGTCTAGTGTTACTGGATAACGAGTATAGTTATATTCATCCAATACTGTAATGATTTCTTCTTGATTCATATGTTGATCCAATGTAATTAAGGATGTTCTCGGCACCATTATATCTTTAGCGACACGTTCATCAAACGAAAAGACATTCTCCATATATTCGAGTTCTGTCTCGTTCAATTCACCGCCCTGGTAACTTTGTGCCATAACAATCTTTAATTCTTCCTCTGAATAGGCATGCTCATGTCCGGCAGGTTTTACTCCAAATATGCGCAGTATTCTGCCAGATGCTCCATTTAATGCCCAAATAAAAGGGTACATTACCTTGCCGAACCAATACAGTGGTCCTGACAGCATTAATGTCAGCTTCTCTGGAAACTCAATTGCTAATGTTTTCGGAGCCATTTCACCAACAACTACATGAAGGAAGGTTACAAGTATAAACGCAATTGCATAAGAAGCAATCGAAGAAACAGACCCTGGTACATTCAACAAATCAAAAATAGGATAAAGAATTCGCTCTACAGCCGGCTTTCCAAGGGCACCAAGTCCTAATGCCGTAACAGTTATACCAAGCTGACAGGCGGAAAGATAATAATCGAGATTGCTCGCCACTTTTTTTGCCATTACTGCTTTTTTGTTCCCTTCTGCAATCAGTTGATCAATTCGTGACAGGCGGATTTTAACAACTGCGAACTCTGAGCCGACAAAGAATGCCGTAAGCACGATCAAGATTGCAAGTATGAACAGATTTGTAAGAGTAATTATGTCCAATCAATTCCCTCAAAGTTGAGGGATTCACCTCCGTATGATAGTTATAACAATGTTAACAGCGTCATAATTGCTGTCATTTTTGGTTCAATCCTTTTATAAACCTTCATTCTTTCTTCTGGCGGTACATTTTTCAGTTTCTCTTCCAAAATGGAAAGTTTCCTCTGCAAGCAGTTTATTTCATCCTGAACATCGCAAATAATCGGTTCGATGTCCCCAGAAACATCTGACTGTAGTACTTCCTTTATTTCCTCCATCGACATCCTTTGCTGCTTTAATATCTTGATTCTTTCCAGCGTTTCAAGGACATCTTCCGGGTATAAGCGGTAATTAGAGGAAGACCGTTGTACCTCCAGTAAACCCATTTGAGTATAATAATCTATTGTCCGTGTTGACAGCCCACTTAATTCAGCCACTTTTCCGATACGCAATATCGCCTTCCCAAATTACTCACCCCTTCGGTTCGTTATTATTTATATATAATATAACATAGCAAACACTAACTGTACAGTATAACGTTATGGTTTAGGTTTTTCCTCACAGCTTCTTTTTTAAACGTTACTAGCATATACTTTTAGTTTGCTTAAAATAGAACGTAACTTATTGAAAAAAAAGCCCGCAGGCATCTTTTTATAAAGATTGCCTGCAGACTACTGTCGCACTTTTTAATTGATTACTATACATATCTGTTCTTCAGCTGTTCTGCTCCAATTCCCCGACAAGCATTAAAACCAAGGGTAAGAATGATATTCCTTTTGATAATCCTTCCAAACTAATATCTTTCCCACCGAAATTGTTTAAAAGCAAGATATTTATTTTAAACAACCAACAACAAGGACACCAATGGAATATATACTTTCAAAAAACACCTTCCATTTTGGATATGCAAGCTCCTTACTATCTTTAATAACTTTGTCTTTCAATTCTATATCGCTCCTTAACAATTCATCGATTGTAACACCAAATAAGTCACTTAAATGCATGTTTATTGCAATACTGGGATAGATCCCTGTTCCCCACTTTGACCAGAGTGACGACTACAAGAATTTCTTAGAAAGACATGTTGAGACAACCCCCTTTTCTCCCTTTCCTTTTTTAATCACTCACCAAGGAGCAACTTATGGTTGCACCTCATTTTTTCTTGATACTTATGTATATATATTTTCCCCTTTATAACGAAAAAGGTTAATGCATAGTAGTTCTACACATTAACCTTAAAATCATCTTATTCCATTATTTCCTTCAGAGGAGAGTCGGTCTTTAGTGTAAAATCACCATTTTCTGCGTCCACAAACTTCGGATCAACATAAAGGGAATTACTGTCGCTATCAGTTGCTGTTTGAAAGGCAGAAAGGGTAGTATACTCTTCATCCTTCCAAATCCAGCTAGACTCCTTATCCTCTTCCTGATGATATACATTTCTTGAGAGTGTATTGTTACTGTTGGCCGTGAAGTAATTAACGATAAAGAGACCTTTATCACTTGTCGTTAAAATATTCTTGTCTATTTTATTGCTGCTCGTATCATGCTGCAGCATCAGCTGACCGCCGTCCAAGCCTTTTGAATCATTTTTATACAGAATATTATTGGATATCGTGGAGTTTTTTGTGCCGCCCCTATCCGTGTCATAGCCGCCAATAGAAATGCCTGCATAATTATTTTCATATACAGTATTATTTGTTAAATCAATATTTATGGCATATTTTTTATGATGCTCAGAGGTCGCTTCGATTCCGAGGTCATTGTGATGTACGGTGTTTTGATCAACAGTTATGTTACGGCCGC
This sequence comes from Bacillus sp. (in: firmicutes), assembly GCA_031179905.1. Taxonomy (GTDB): domain Bacteria; phylum Bacillota; class Bacilli; order Bacillales; family Cytobacillaceae; genus Niallia. The sequence continues at coordinate 11,740 of JAPSHL010000042.1, forward strand.
CATCAATATAGATTCCACCTGCGCTGTATTCTTCCCCATAAGCAGGGTTGCCGTAGGAGCTGTTATTGTAAACAATATTACTTTCAACAGTTCCGTTCCTTACGAAATCATTTTCCTTACTAGTGCCTTCATAACCAATCATATCAATGCCAATATTGTCATTATTCCTGACAGTGTTATGAGAAATATTAAAGCCATCAATATTACCATTTAAGACTAGCGCTTCACTAGCACCTAGCTTCAAGTTTTCCACTAGATTACCTTTTATTATTATTTCTTTCATTGCCTCTGTTGCGTAAACAGCAATTCCATGGCCATTCCCATCATCATGGTATGTCTCAATATTTCGGACAGTGTTATCTTCTATCGTGATATGACTGCTATTGCCGGTAACGTATATACCCATAACCGTTTGGTCTGCGAGGTCTGTGGACAGATTAGTAAACGTAAGCCCTTTGATTGTTATATTGCTTTTATCAATAATAGAAACAAGGGCCGTTTCCTCCTCTGTATCCTCGATTTTTTCTCCACTTATAATCACTTCTTCGCCATCATAGGCCTGAAAAACAATATGATTTGCTTTTGTTCCGCTATGTTTCACCTTTATAGACTCGTAATAGGTCCCCCCGCGGATATAAACAGTTGTGCCGGGAGTTGCTTGTTCACTCGCCTTTTCTAAGGATTGAAAAGGTTCTTCTATACTCCCGTCATTCTCGTCATCTCCATCTTCTGCTACAAAAAATGATTGTTTAGATGCTGCTATCTTGGTATCTTGGTGTTCTGTATCAACTTGTTGAACATACACAAAAAGACATACAGCGGCGGTAATTATTGTAAGTATTAATAATATCTTTTTCATCATAACGCCCTTTTCCTTAAATATGCTGCCTTTTTTATCTTGAAGGAAACGCTGTTGTTTGGCAAGGGAAGTCATGTTTTTACATCTTTGTTTAGAAAGGCAGTAAACCGTTGCGCCAATTTCGGCATATATAGCAGCAACAAAACGGATCTTGCTAAACTAAAAATGATAAAGGCAAGCCATAACCCGTGGTTTCCCCATGAATCTGCTGCCGGAAACAGAACTACAAAAAAGAGAGTAACTGCGCCTATCATAGAGTTTCTGACATAACCGACTTCAGTAGCTCCTGTAAAAATACCATAGAAAACAAGACCAAAACTTGCACAAATTGGAAATAGAGCTAACCAAAGACTATATTCTTCACCAATTGCAAGTACTTCTTCAGAAACAGTAAAGAAGGATAAAATCTCCGTTCTAAATAGCAAAAATACAGCAGTAATGACAGCAGAAAACAGGATGGACCAAATAAAGCTCATCTTCACAGAAAATGCGTAAAGCTCGTTGTTTTTTTGTCCTACTGCTCTTCCTGTAATGATACTAGAAGCATTTGCCAACCCATCGTAAAAGTATGCCATAATATAATGAATTTGAATGAGGATAGCATTTGCAGCGAGTACTTCTGTCCCATATGCCGTTCCTTTTGCCGTAAATGTATTGAAAACTATCAATAAGCAGATTGTCCGTATAAAAAGATCTCTGTTCACTATGAACATTTTCTTTATTTGGGTCCCCTCTAACATACCACTCCAGCTGGACAAGAAAGAAAATGTTCCTTTCAACTGATCCGTTTTGGCGAGAATAACAACACCTAGGATGAAAGCTGTTATTTCTGCAATTAGTGTTGCACTGGCAACTCCAGCTGTTTGGAAAGGGAAAACAATAACAAACAGATAAGCTAGAATCATATTCAAAACATTCATTAATACTTGGATAAAGACAGTCCATTTTATTTTTGCCATCCCAAGCAGCCAGCCAACGATAACATAATTCATCAAAGTAAAAGGCGCTCCCCATATGCGTATATTATAATAGTCTGCGCTTATCTGTTTCACGTCCCCTGTCACTCCAAGGAAAAGCTGTGCAAAATATAGAATTGGCTTTTGAAGTAGAATGAATATAACTCCAATACAAAATGCGAGGATTATAGGCTGATAGAAGGACTTTGCCATTCTTGTGCTGTCATTTGCACCATGTGCTTGTGCAGCAAAGCCTGATGTGCTGACGCGGAGAAAACCGAAAAGCCAATACATCGTATTAAATATCACCGTTCCGACTGCAATTCCCCCTATATACACCGGATTTGGGATTTGGCCGACTACTGCCGTATCGACTGCTCCGAGCAGCGGCACTGTAATCGTCGAAATGATAAGAGGGATTGCAAGGTATAGATAAGATCTTGTTGTCATTACTTGGACTCCTTAACTAAAAACTATTCAAAATAAGAAACAAGCTGTTTCGTGTAACTATTTCTGCTCGCTGAAAACAGCTCTTCTTTCGGAAAAGAATCTATTAGCTGACCTTTTTTCATTACCATAATCTTTTGGCTTATTGAATGAATTGCGGCCAGATCGTGAGAAATAAAAAAATAAGCTGTGCCTAATGTATACTGAATGGTGCTCAACAACTTCAAAACTGCTCCTTGTGACAACACATCAAGGCTTGCTGTAGGTTCATCCAAAATGATTAACTTTGGTTCAATACTAATGGCCCGTGCAATCGTGATCCGCTGCTTTTGCCCACCGCTCAGCTCGTGTGGATAAGCATCTGCAACTGAATGCGGAAGCTCAACAGCGTCAAGAAGCTGTTGAATAAAGATTCGCTTATTTGAATAGGTAAAGTGCTTTAAATCCAGTTCATCTTGAAACTGCTTATACGGATCGATTAAGGATTCACTTACCTTTATCTTAGGATTCAAAGATGCAGTTGGATTTTGAAAAACAGCTTGCACTTCTTTACGGTAGGCACTTAATCCCTTGCCTTTCAGCTTTTCGATATGATTGCCTTTATAAACAATGCTGCCACTGTCTATATCTTCAATCCGCAGCAGACTGCGTGCTAAAGTGCTTTTTCCACACCCGCTTTCTCCAACAATCCCGACACATTCTCCTATTCCAAGTTCAAAAGAAATATTATCAACAGCTTTATGTGATTTTTCATATGACTTTGACAAGTTTTTAACTTCTAACAGCATCATTGGTCACCCCTAACAACTCTGTTTGACTTAATGTTGGTGCAGAACTAATCAGCTGCTTTGTGTAGGGATGCCGCGGATGATCCAGCACCCGGTGTCGTCCACCCTTTTCGACAATTTCTCCCTCTTTCATGACCGCGATATGATCAGCATAGCGCTTTACATGCCGCCAATCATGTGTAATAAACAGAACAGCACAGTTTGTTTCTCTCTGCAGATTAGACAATAATTCAAGAATCAATCGTGACGAAACACTATCCAACGCTGTTGTCGCTTCATCTGAAATCAATATATCCGGTTTCAACAACAGTGCAAGAGCAATAGATACACGTTGAAGCTGACCGCCGCTTAATTGAAAAGGATACCTTTTATAAATATCAGCCTCTAATCCAACCGATTCTAATGCAGTTAACGCTTGCTCTTCTCTTTCTTTACTGGATTTAATACCATGAGCTTTCTGATATTCTTTAAAGTGCTGCTTAATTGTCATAAATGGAGTAAAGCTACCCTGGTAATCTTGAAAGATATAACTGATATTTTTGCCTCGTAGCTTCTTCATCTCCTTGCCTGATAAATCTAAGAGATTCCTATCCTGATAAATTATCTCTCCATCTGCTTTTAAATTAGGACCCAGCATCTGTCCTATTGCTTGGGAGAGCAGTGTCTTTCCACTGCCGCTTTGGCCAACAAGTGCAAACCATTCTCCTGGCCTGACAGAAAAATCGACATCTTTGACCAGTTCTTTCGTTTTGCTACGCACTTGAAGGTTATTGACAGTTAAAATCATAAATCCACCTCTTTTTTCACATCAAAGCGATCTCTTAACCAATCGCCCAATATATTACTAATTAGTACTACTACTACAATTGCTATCCCTGGATAGGCCATCAATTCTGGATTCATCTGAAAATACGGCCGAGATTCATTCAGCATAGCTCCCCACTCAGGTGTTGGAGGCTGTGCACCAAGTCCGATATAAGACAGGGAGGAAATCAATAAGATGATTTTCCCGAAATCAAGACTGGCTGTTACAGCAACATTGCCGATTATATGTGGAAGAAGATGCTTACTCATTATCTTCCCTGCAGACAAACCATTGATTTTAGCGGCCATGATGTAATCCTTTTGCACTTCCGCCATCACGGTGCTCCTTACAAGACGTGCATATTTCACCCATTTTGCTAGCACGATCGCAAAAATAAGATTAACAATCCCAGGCCCAAGCAAGCCGCTTAGCACGATTGCGATAATTGTTTCAGGGAACGCTAAAAAACCATCTCCTATTCTCATAAAGAGACGATCAAGGATTCCACCCTTAAAGCCAGCAATTAATCCAAGGGGGATACCAATTAATACAGCAATCAGCAATGCAAGCAAACTATATCCGACAGTCAGCCTGAAACCTAACAGCAACCTTGTCAAAACGTCTCTGCCAAGATGATCGGTACCTAAAGGATGCAGCATACTTGAACCTTGAAGCCTTTGACCAATATTCGTTAATGTCGGGTCATGCTTTAAATACAAAAAAGTATACCCGCATAATAGGAGCAGGAGAAAAAGCAAGCTAACAGCGAGCACTGGCTTCCAGCTTTTCCACTTCTTATGTTGTATCAGTCTTGCTTCTGCCATTATCCATTTCTCCTTCCCATTAACCTGATTTCCGGATGAACATACCGATAGGAAATGTCCACAATCGTATTTATGATAAAAACAATGCATGCCATAATCAAAATATAGCCTTGTATAAGCGGGTAATCCCTTTGTCTGATAGAATCAACAATCAGCTTGCCTATCCCCGGATAAGCAAACAGTACTTCTACAACAACAACTCCGCCAATCAAGCTGCCCATGCTTACTCCAAAAACAGTAATTACAGGCGGCAAACTATGTCTGAAAGCATGGGCAATAAAGATTCGGCTTTCTGGTATTCCTCTTGACCTTGCTGCTCGAATGAACTCCTGACCTAGTGAATCCAATAGACTTGAACGAATCAATCGAACATATACTCCTGCCATCGCAACACCTAGAGTGATAGATGGCAAGATTAACGAAATAAAGCTGTCTCTCCCCATTGTTGGGAACCAGTTGAGACGGACTGCAAATAAATCAATTAAGATAAGTCCCAGCCAAAAGCTTGGAATCGATGCGCCAATAATAGAGAATACTCGGCTGATCTGATCAATCCATGTATTCCTGTATAAGGCAGACAAGGAACCAAGTGATATGGAAATAACAACCATTACTACTAAAGAGCCCAGTATTAATTCTAATGTTGCAGGAAGAACGGCAAGCAACACGTCCATTACCGGCTGATTAGTAATATAAGATTGTCCAAAGTCCAGTTGGACATAATCCATGATCCATTTACCGTACTGAACGATTAATGGATCATTAAACCCCATATCCTCTCTAAGTTTTTCTACCTGATCCTGGCTAACTGATAATTCATCCACATTAAGAATAGTCAACACAGGATCACCAGGTGCCATTCTTATGAACAGAAAACTTACAAAGGTGATAAGAAGTACAAATATCAGTACTTCCACTAATCTGCGGTAAATAATTTTGAGCATGTTAATTCACGTCCAGCTTATTTGTAATCATGTAGTATTCACTTCTGGAAGTGATCCAGTTTTTTACCATTTTAGAGTCATAAGCTACTAGTGTATCAGGGTGAAGAATAAAGGAATTTATCATATTCTCATCCACATAATCAGCAGCAGCTTCTGCAAGCTCTGCCCTTTTATTCTGATCTACCGTGCGGTTCAACTCATCAATGATAGCAGTCAATTCAGGTTCATCTGTTCCGCTGAAGTTTAGTGCACCGTTTGGATGATATGTCGCATTCAAGTAATAACCAGCATCTCCCCTTGGAGCAGTAAGGTTACTATATGTTGCCAAATCCCAATCGCGGTTACTTGCCATATATTCCTCTGGTATTTCAATTTGCTGAAGCTTTACATTAATACCGATTTTTTTCGCATCTGATTGGAAAACTTGAGCAATCAATGGTAAATCAGCTCTAGCTGCATAAGTAAGCAGCGTAAACTCTAATTGTTTCCCATCTTTCTGCATCTTTCCGTCTTTCAGCACATATCCTGCTTTTTCTAGATATTCTACTGCAATATCTGCTCCTGTCTCTTTTTCCTTATAATCAGGAGTAAAAGGCAAGGAAGAAGGAAATGGCCCTTTTGCAGCTTCTGCATATCCTAGTAAAATCGAGTCTACGATTTCTTCGCGATTAATCAAAGCATCAACTGCTTTACGGACATTTATGTCTTTCAAACTCTCTTTTTCCATATTCATCGTCATTTGGTGAACGCGGAAAGTGGAGGTAGATTCTACTTTTACTCCGTCTTTTGCTTTAAGCTGTTCTAGACTTTCCACTTCTGGTCTGAATACTACATCAGCATTCCCCGATTCTAATGCTAAAGAACGAGCGTTGGAATCTTCATTAAATACAAAGGATACAGAGTCCAGCTTCGCCTTCTCATCCCAGTAACTTTCATTTCTTTCCAACTCAAGCTTTGAGCCTGGAGTAAAGGAAGTCAGTTTAAAAGGACCTGTCCCAATCGGTTTATTCACATAGTCATCTGCCGCCACATCTATGATGGAAGTGTTTGGATTAACAAGCTCTGAAATGAACTCTGGAAATGGTTCGTGCAACGTAATATGTAACGTCTGTCCTTCTGCCTCAATCCCTTCAATCTTCAGGGCATTTTGAATTGCGATGTTATCTTTCAATGATCTTTCTAGTGATGCTTTGGCTGCATTTCCATCTAATGGATTTCCATTTTGGAATGTAATCCCATCTCGAATCTGGATTGTCCATTTTTGTCCATCATTTGTGCCTTCCCAGCTTTCTGCAAGCCACGGTTCAATCGTAAGCTTTTCTTCATTTAAACGTATCAGTGTTTCTGTAATTCCAGCTCTTAACGGCACATAGCTGGAATCCACATTTGGATCCAAAGAGTTTGTTGCAAAGTTATAAACAAATGTTAAGTGCTTCTCCCCTTCTTTATTGTTTGTAGCTGTATTATTTGAGCATGCTGCTAAAAGCAGTACTAAGATGACCGCCCCAAGCATAAAAATATTTTTATTCAAACCATCCACCTC
>JAPSHL010000042.1:18915-19102 GCA_031179905.1 Bacillus sp. (in: firmicutes)
TTATGTTTTCTATCATATTTTAATTTTCTTCTATTGTAAACAGTAATTATTACGTTTTGTAAAAAATATCTCACCTTATCTCTTTTTAAGCCGTCATCAGCACATTTCTCCTTATAAAAGAAGAATATGATTATTATCATCTCTTAATTAAGATGGAGGGAGTTTATATGGTTAAATTTTATTTATT
>JAPSHL010000257.1 GCA_031179905.1 Bacillus sp. (in: firmicutes)
CCTTTCTGTTGCACCTGCGATTGCAGTCAGCAAAGTAATCGGTTCAAACCTGTTTAAGAAATGAGGCAATGACTTTTCATTGATAGACAGACCATCTGCAATAAAAATAAAGCTGAAATTTGCTTTTTCAGCAAGCTTCGCTCTTTCTTTATAAAACGGCAAACTAACACTTGCATCTGCAGGAACAGATGGATGACGCCATCCATCTGTTGTCCCTCCAACTCCGTGAATCATTGCACCAAACTTTATTTTCTTCGCCATATTTTAGCCACCTTTCAGTATTTAATTTTTATTATTCCAATCTAAATAGTCGACATTAAACGAAAAAATTAGGCTAATGCGTCCTTCAATGCTTCCAAATCCACTTTAAAAACAGCTTTATAATCTGCAGATTCCCCGTCACTCACCTCAACAACAGGTACATAACGAATACCATATTTTACTTCAAGTACATCTCTTAAAGAATCATTTTCTGTCACATCGATAGTTGAAAACTCAAATTTATTTTCCGTTAAGTAAGATTTGACTTGTTCACAATAACTGCATCCATCTTTGCTCCATACAACCACTTTTTTATTTAGACTCATTATATTCCCACTCCTTCATTTTCTTTTTCTATTTGAATACTCTCTTCAGCAAGTGCCTCACTTAATAGCTTATAAGAAAAAATCCTGTCGTTAATGTCTACAATAGGCGACAATGAAATAATTTCGTCAATTTCATGCTCCTTGACAAGATTTCTCAGAGCTTCCCTTACGCTTTTCTTTGAACCTGCCACATAGCCCGCTTTTTGGACGATAAGCTGATAGTCTGTTTCACCATATTGGCTGATTACCTTTTCAGCCTGCTCCAATGAACCTACATTCAGCTTCTTCCCATTTGCCAGTATCACTTTGACAGACTCCCTTTGTTTAATAAAGGAATCAGCTTTTTCATCATTTTCGGCAACAGCTACTGTTAATGCCAATAAAAATCGCCCTCCTTCAGCCAGTGAAAACTGCTTGAACCTTTCTCTTGCTTCTTTTAGAACACTTTCCTCTCCATTTATAAAGTAAGCAAAAACAAAAGATATCCCGAGCCTTGCAGCCAGTTCTGCACTTTCTGCACTCCCTCCTAGTAAAAAGAGATCAGGTTTCACTTTTGGAGCAGGGGCAGCCACTAAGTCTATATCATTCCCCTTAGGGTGAATATAGTCTTTTAGATCAGCCAGTTTTTCTTCAAAAGACTTTTGGGATTCTACTTTGTCTTGCTGCAGTGCCTGAGTAGATAAGTTAAGTCCTCCTTGTGCTTTCCCAACACCAAGATCGACTCTGTCGGGCCCCAGCGATGAAAGAACATGAAACACTTCGGCAACCTTATATGGACTGTAATGCTGCAGCATTACACCGCCAGAACCGATACGTATATTTTTAGTTGATGCCAGCAGAAAGCCGATTAAGCTTTCCGGTGCAGAGCCAGCTAATTGACTGTTATTATGATGTTCTGAAACCCAAAAACGATGATAGCCTAACTGATCGGCAACCTGAGCAAGCTTTACTGTATTTTGGAGTCCCTGTTCTGCTGTTTCGCCTTCACCGACTGGACTCTGATCAAGAATGCTTAATTTGAATGCCATGTTTTTCACCTCGCGTTGATTTTACAAAATGGGATAATGATTCATTTAATCTTATTTTTGTTTCGTCTGCCAGTGTATAGGTATTATCCTCCTGTTTTGTTACTTGAGTATCCTGGATATATACACCATTATTTATATTAGTCGTTCCTAAATTGATAAGAACTGGCTTAAGAACATAATCAATCACTAACAAGTGGCCATATGTCCCTCCTAATGCAAGTGGCAGCACTACCTTATCTTTTAATGCCTTCTGCGGCAGAAGATCAATATATGTTTTAAGGATTCCTGAGTACGCTGCCTTATATACTGGTGTAAGGAAGATGACACCAACACTTTTATCAATCCATTTATTTACCTCTTGAATTTTCTCATTATTGAAATCCGCCTTGATTAATGCTTCGCTTGGGAGCTGATGAACCTGGATAATTTCAACGTCAATACTTTCCCTTTTCAAAAATTCCTGTGTATAATTCAATATTCCTGTTAAACGAGAGTACACAGAGTTCCCACCAGCTACAATTGTAATTGTTGGCATTTTACTTCCCCTTTCAAAATCCCCTCTAAACCACTTGGATTAGTTGATAATATAGATTATAATAAAGCAAATAATTCAGAAAGTATAATCAGTAAAATTAATGCTGTAATTTAGAATTACTAAATTTTAACTAAAGAGGTGTTTAACATGGAGATTCGTGCAATTCGTACATTCACGACTATTGTAAAATATGGGAACTTTTTAAAGGCTGCTGAAGCATTAAATTATTCACAGCCAACTATAACTCTTCATATTAAACATCTGGAAGAAGAAGTTGGAGAAAAACTGCTGGAACGTGGTAAATCATTAAAAATGACAGAGGCCGGACGGCTGTTTTATGAACGAGCCAATGCCTTGTTAAGGGAATATGATCGTCTTGATAAAACATTGCAAGACTTGGAGGGAGGATTGGCAGGCTTAATTCGCATTGGAGTTTCCGAGCCTACTGCGAGTCTTGAACTTCCAGCGATTATCGCTGATTTTATTGAAAAGTTTCCGAAAGTGGAAATTTCCCTTCATGTCGCTGATGCCAATACGTTGAGTACAATGCTTTACCAAGACGAGATTGATTTTGCGATTTGCGGAGCACCGGAAGTTTCTATGGAGAATGTATTCAAACCTTTATATTATGATGATATCGTGCTGCTTGTTCCTGAATCGCATCCGCTCTCGGCAAAAAAAGTAGCTGAAGTAGAGGATTTAGAGGAGGAAACTATTCTGTTTACACCACATAATTGCCCTATCAGAATAAAAATTGAACAAACAATAGTTGAAAAAATCGGTACTAATTATAAAAAACTTGAGATTTCAAGCAGTATGGCTCACAAGCACTATGTGCAGGCAGGCTTGGGCGTATCCCTATTTACCCGAACAGCCCATTCCTTCCCCTTTCCTGGCACAAAGGTTTTGGATGTTAATGGGATTGAAGCAGCTCCAGTAATAGGATTGTTAAAAAGGACAAATAATTTAACCGGTAAAGCTTCCACACATTTATTGGCATTAATCGAAGAAACCTTTTCAAAGAAACATACATTGCAAGAAAACTATTAGTCTTTTGTGTAAAAAAGCAAGCTAACAGGCAACTATGCCCTTTAGCCTGCTTTTTTCAACAGCGCAGTAACCTTACGTTCCTCTCTGTTTCCTAATTTAAACATTAAAATACCGCCGATTATAATGAATACCCCCACCTTCTGTTTTAAAGTGAATGGGATCGGCTCTGTGCCGAACCAGCCAAATGTATCAGATAGCAACGCAAATCCAAGCTGTGCAAACATCACTATTGCAATAGCGTATGTTGGTCCAAGCAGCTTAACCCCTTTAGTTATACAATAAACCACCCCCACACCGATAAAGCCGCTAAACAAATACCACGGCTCCATATTCGTAATAACAAACAGCCTTTTTCCTTCAGCAGCTAAACCAATGGCGAAGGATGCAAAAAAACCCATTCCAAGTACTAGTGTAGTAGTTGTCCATGATCCTGCTTTCACCATCACTTTATTGTTAAAGATATTCTGAACCCCAACAAGCGCTCCTGCCATAATAGCCAGCATAATCCCCAGCATAGTTCTCCTCCTTATTGTTCATATATATTGTCCTTTGCCATCCTCATAAGTCCTGGTCTGTCATTAATAGTAATAACACCATTCTTCTTTTCTATTAGTTCTTCTACACAGAATTGCTTTATTACCCGATTCACATGTCGGTAGCTAGTGCCGATGAAATTAGCTACATCTTTTAAATCAAGCCAGTCGAGTTTTTCACTTACTCCATGTTCCTTAATGGTTGAAACAGATAGTAAATAGCTGGCAAGTCTAACTTCAACTGGGTACATTAGATTAAAACTCATAGTTGTTGATTTTCTGTAAAATTTTAGAGAAATAATTTCAAGCAGAAACTGAAGAAAGTCTGCGTCATTATAGCCAAATTTTTTTAGGCATTCATAGCTGATTCCAACCATCATTACTTTATCGGACACAGCCTCCACAGTATTGAGAAGTTCTGCACCATTAACGAACTCTACATCTCCTATAATCTCAAGGGGTTGTTTAAAGGATAAAATTAGAATTTTCCCATCCACTGATGTTGTATATACTTTGATTTTGCCACTTACGAGTACATAAAGAAAACTCCCAGACTCTCCCTGTTTGCAAATTGTCTCACCCTGCTCGAATTCACATAAAACAGCATGCTGTTTTATGTACCCATTAAAGACATTAATTAGCCCATATTGCTCCAAAAAAGAATTTAGCTTTACCTCATCCTTGATTACCTTCATTCTGTCTCCCGCCAGTCACAGTTTTAATAATAATACTCCACCTATCATCATCGTAATTCCTATAAAATCAGTAACTTTTAATTTACGCTTTTCCATTCCAAACCAACCATTTACGTCAATTATAAAAGTCAGTAACAGCTGTGAAATTAGCACAAATGAAACAGTAAATGTAACACCAATGTACTGGATAGCTTCCATATTGCTAAACAGGATAATTGCTGCAAAAGCTCCGCCAAACCAATAGATAGGCTTAACATTTCCTAGGATCCCCCATTTTATATCTCGAGAAATATAGAGAATTACCAAAGCTAGTAAAAATCCCGAAAGCTGTGTTAGCGTTGCTGTTTGCCATATTCCAATATCATTTCGAATATGGGCATTAGCTATGTTTTGAACCGTTATACATACACCGCCAAGTATAGCAAAAAGAACACCCTTCATTTTATCCTTCCACCCTTCTCTCTCCATTAAAGTAAAAAATGAAAAAGTTAGAAAGGACATATGTCCTTTTTGTAAAAAGATGTACGAGTTAGGTTATAAACGAATATTTCAAGTAATAAAATATAAAAAACCCAGCATAGCATAAAGAAGGAAAAGACTCCTCTTTATGTAATATGTCTGGGTTCTCTAATCAAACAGAACAAAAAGTTACTCAACTGTTTCAAAATCAGCTGCCGCCTCTATCA
>JAPSHL010000258.1 GCA_031179905.1 Bacillus sp. (in: firmicutes)
ATCAGCCTTAGTGTCGGATATGCTTCTTTCGGCCCGTCACGGCTTTTGCCTACGCTGTTTGGAAACGGCACATTCGCAGAGGAATTTATTCTTTATTCTGTTCGGCTGCCGAGAATAATTGTCACTCTGCTTGCAGGAGTTGCCCTCTCTCTTTCTGGAGCAATCCTTCAGGGAATCACGAGAAATGATTTAGCAGATCCAGGCATCATTGGCATAAACGCAGGTGCAGGCGTTGCTGTTGCCGTCTTTTTCTTATTTTCCCCGATTGATGCTGGATCATTCGTTTATATGATTCCAGTTTGCGCATTTGCAGGTGCTATCGCGTCAGCCCTGCTAATCTATTTCTTTTCATATGATAAAAATCTTGGTTTTCAGCCAACTCGTCTTGTACTTGTTGGCGTAGGCTTTTCTATGGCCTTATCTGGAATCATGGTTGTTCTGATTTCTTCTGCTGAAAGAGAGAAAGTAGAATTCATTTCGAAATGGCTGGCTGGTAATGTATGGGGAACAGACTGGCCGTATATTGTGGCTATGCTCCCTTGGCTAATCATATGCATTCCCTTTACTTTATACAAAGCTAACAAGCTGGATGTTCTTACTTTCAGTGAGCCTGTCGCAGTAGGTATTGGCGCATCAATCCAGAAGGAGAGAATTGGTTTGGCAATAGCTGCGGTTGCGCTCGCTGCAGCTGCAGTTTCGGCAACAGGAAGCATCTCTTTCATAGGATTGATGGGACCTCATATTGCCAAAGCTTTAGTCGGACCACGGCATAAACTTTATTTGCCTGTAGCAATGCTGATAGGGGGTCTATTCCTTCTAGCTGCGGATACAATTGGCAAGAATATCCTTGATCCAGACGGAATTCCGGCTGGAATCATGGCAGCTATTATCGGTGCACCTTACTTTATGTATTTGCTGTTTAAGAAAAAATAGAATTCAATAAGTATATTAATATAATGATGTGTTTTGCTTGACTATTTAGATTTTTCCAATTAATCTTGTAGACAGATATTTCAAAAATAAAAACTAAAAATACATTTCTTATCGAGAGAGGTGGAGGGACTGGCCCTGCGATACCTCAGCAACAGATTCTCAGGTAGAATACTGTGCTAATTCCAGAAGCGCAATGCTTGAAGATAAGAAGAGCCAATGTGAATGTGCGCCTCTTCTTATTTACAAGAAGAGGCTTTTTGCATCTTACAAAAAAAATAATAATAACGAAAGCAGGAGTTAATCATGACAAAAATTTCAAACCAAGGACCATTCAGAGCAGATCACGTTGGGAGTTTATTGCGGCCTGAAAGCTTACGTAATGCAAGAACAGAATACAAAGAAGGCATCATTACGAGAGACGAACTTCGTGCTGTTGAAACAGCAGAGATTAAGAGAATTGTCGATAAACAAATTGAAGTTGGCTTGAAAGCAGTAACAGATGGAGAATTTAGACGCACATGGTGGCATCTTGATTTCCTTGAGCATTTGGACGGAATTGAAGGCTATGTTCCAGAGGCAGGTTACAAGTTTGATGGTGTGGAAACAGAAAGATACAATATACGCAATAATGGCAAAATCGCTTTTAATCCTAATCATCCATTCATCGAAGACTTCAAAGAGTTTAAAGAAATTGTCGGAGACCGTGCAGTTGCAAAACAAACCATCCCTAGTCCGAACCAGCTTTTCTACAGCACAATCAGGGATGAGTCAATTTATCCAAACTTAGAAGATTTCACTAAAGATGTTATCCAAACTTATCGTGATGCTATCAAAGCCTTTTACGATGCTGGTGTGCGTTACTTACAACTAGACGATGTTTATATTGCCAGACTTTCTTCCCCAGAACATACATTTAATGATGGAGAATACGGCAGGGAGCATTGGATCGACTTAGCACTTTATGTTATTAACAGCATACTGGAAGACAAACCAGAAGACCTTGTTGTTACCACTCATTTGTGCAGAGGAAACTATCAATCAACTTGGGCATTTGAGGGGAGCTATTCTTTAATAGCACCAACTTTGCTTGCAAAAGAGAAGGTTAATGGCTTCTTCCTTGAGTATGATGATGAACGCTCAGGTGACTTCAAACCGCTTGAACATATTCCGCACGGAGGGGCAAAGGTTGTGTTAGGAGTTGTTACATCTAAATTTGGAGAATTGGAAAATAAAGAAGCCTTAAAATCCCGTATTCTCGATGCGGCTAACTATCTGCCTCTAGAGCAGCTCTGCTTAAGCCCACAGTGCGGTTTTGCGTCAACACATCATGGCAATAAACTGACAGAAGAACAGCAGTGGGAAAAGCTGAGGTTAGTAGTAGAAGTTTCTGAGGAACTGTGGGGAGCTAAAGAACTAATAACGAAATAATAGAATTGGGAGGCAGTCTAATGCCTCCCTACTTTTCCCCTTTAAATTTTACTCATCGATTTATTTTCTGATATTACTCAATGAATCGGGTTGCCCACCTTAACAAAAAAGGAAAGGACGGTAAATGTCCTTTCCTTTTCACTACGGATTTTTCACAACTGGGAACTGTATCTTTACGGTAGTCCCTTCGCCTTTTTTACTTTCGATGTTAATTTTTCCGTTATATTTCTCAACTATATTGAAGCATATCATCATACCTAAGCCGGTTCCTTTGCTTTTCAAAGAATAAAATGGCGTCCCTAATGATTGAACTTCCTCCTCTGACATTCCACAGCCATGGTCAGTCACTTTTATTTCCACTAATTCTTTTTGCACCTCTGTCTCAATGAATATCGGTTCACCATAAGGCGATGCTTCCATTGCGTTTTTCAACAAATTTATCATCAACTGCTTAAACTCGATTGTATTAACTAATATATAACAGTCTTTCTGTACATCACGAAGAAATATATTGTTGTCCCTGAGAATTCCATATGATTTCACTAGATCTGTCACACTTTGGAGCAAATAATCTACTTCAACCTTTTCCAATTTAATATCATTATCTGGCTTCGCCAGCATGAGAAACTGAGAAAGAACATGTTCTGCTGTGTTCAGCTCGTCAATCATCAGGCTGTAGTTCCGTTTTGAACCTTCGTCCATTTTCTCCTCTTGCTGGTACAGCTGTAGAAATCCCTTTACAACAGTCAATGGATTCCTGATTTCATGGGCAACTGCTGCTGCCAACTGGCCTGTAGTTTTCAGCCTTTCAGATTGCTGAAGCTGCTTATAATACAATTGCTGTTTCTTAATGCGTTCATATGTTAATAGAAAAATACAATATAAAAGTGCTTGGCTGCCTAGAAAGTTAATCACATTACCTGGAACATTGACACCTAACAGCCCAAAGGTCTCTGCCTTGTCCATAAATAGAATATATCCATATCCAAGCAAGTAAAGACATATATTCATAACCATTGAAAATATAAACAGCTGTTTATCAAAAAATAAAATAGAAATCGCCGGAATAAAACATACAAAAATAAACGAAGACCATGTATCAGGATATACATAAAAAATCGTGTAAAAATAGGCAGTTCCTACGATGATGATTAAAAAATTAATCCACCATCCAGATATCTTCGGATACAGCAGCAAAAGCACTGATAATATGGTAACTTCGGCTGCATTAAGGTAATTTCCAAAGCGTAGGCCCGCTGTCTCCATGAATAAGCTTGCAATCATTCCTGAAACCATGAACATTATTATAACAGTTATAACTCCATAATAAATCTTTACATTAAAATCCTTATATGAACTCATGTTATATGCACCTTTTATTTAATTTCCATACATCTTTAGTCTACCAAACTGGCAAGCACTTGAATACGTTTTTCCAATTATTTGTTATGTTTTTATCAGTATCTGGCATCTTCACCCCAACACTTTATTGCTTTTATGCACCTGTGCGTTGAAGTGTTAAAAGTTTTTGTTGACGACCACTCATATATCTCATATAATTACCACAAAATACAAGGGATTGGAGATTATGGGGATGAAAGAGTTTTTCAACAAATTATTAACCGGAATCAGTATTGGAATTGTTGTCTCGTTAATACCAAACGCGCTATTAGGAGAAATATTAAAACTCCTGATACCATATATACCTTTCCTTCAAAATGTGTATGATATCACTGTATTTGTAATGAGCTTGCTACCAGTGCTTATTGGCGTGATGGTCGGAATATCCTTTAAGCTCACCTCAATCCAAACAGCAAGCGTCGGAATTGCCGCAATGGTCGCAAGCGGTGTTATCCAAAAGACCGCTGATGGGTTATTCACCTTAAATGGAATCGGGGTAGTCATCAACACAGGATTAACAGCTGCACTGACAGTATTATTTGTTCAATTTGTAGGGGACCGCCTAAAAGCATATTCCATCCTGCTCTTGCCTACTTTAAGTATTTTAGTGCCAGGCATGGCAGGTTATCTTATTTTGCCTTACATAAAAAATACAACAGGAATTATCGGCATAGGAGTTCAGCATGTCACTACCCTTCAGCCAGTACTGATGGGCGCTATTATCGCCGTCATTTTCTGCATTATCATCTTGTCCCCAATTTCAACAGTTGGCCTTGCCACTGTCATTTCTTTATCGGGAGTTGGATCAGGCGCTGCGAATCTTGGAATTGTTGCAGCAGGCATCGGGCTTGCAATTGCAAGCTATAAAGCTAACGCTCTCGGAACAGCGCTGGCACACGTGCTAGGCTCACCAAAGATTCAGATGAGGAACTTCTTTATGAAGCCTAAAATTTTGTTTCCAATGCTCATAACTGCTGCTGTACTAGGTGCATTGGCAGGATTTCTAAATATACAGGGAACGCCTTACAGCGCAGGCTTTGGTCTGTCCGGTCTTGTAGGTCCGCTAAACTATATGCATCTAGCTGACGGAGGATGGACATCTAAGAATATCACCATTATGATCACCGTATTCTTTATCGTGCCAGTCCTTCTCAACCTCGCTTTAATTTATATATTTGCAAGAAAACTGAAAGTTATTAAAGCGGATGATTATAAGCTCCATTTTGACTAATAAGAAAAGAGCCGTTAAGGATACCCCTTAACGGCTTTTCTCATACTTGTTTACTTA
>JAPSHL010000043.1 GCA_031179905.1 Bacillus sp. (in: firmicutes)
GGACTTCCAAAGTCATAGCTTTCTGTAATATCAAGGTAACCTTCATCAATGGAAACAGGCTCTACTAGTTCAGTGAATTCCCGTAAAATTTCGAACATAGCGGCAGAAGCAGTGCGGTACCTGTCAAACTGGGGCTTCATGATAATCAGCTCCGGGCAGAGTTTTTTTGCTTCCCAAAGGGGCATTGTAGTCTTTACACCAAATTTTCGGGCCTCATAGCTGCATGTGATGATAATCCCTTTTCGTTCCTCGACATTTCCTGCAACGGCAAGCGGTTTCCCTTTTAATGATGGCTCGTATGCCATTTCTACTGATGCATAAAAACTATTCATGTCGACATGCAGAATTACTCTGCCCTTTTTCGGATAGAATTCTTTCATCAACACCACCCATCCTATCTTTGACTATGCAGGTTGTCTTTTCATATAATCTTTAATCTCCTTAATTCCCTCAAGTGAATCAAGTAGAATGTTCGGATCCATCATCATAACCAGGCGATTGTTTTCAAGATTTAAGACCCCTGTGAAATAGCTTGTCTTTTTGTAGGCTGACAAACCGGCCTGTTTAATCAACTCGTCTTTAATGTCTATTATTTCCTTCGCTGCATGAACTAAGACAGCAAATGACAGCTCTTCTGTCTTGATAACAATAAGCCTATTGTTCTCATTAGACGCAATAGACTTGCTGTACAATACGTTTTGCAGATCAATGACTGGAATAAGCTCATCCCGCACCTTTGTAATTCCAAGTACATAGGAAGGCAGCTGTGCTATATTCGTTATATTTTCCTCTTTTTCGATTGATATAACGTGCTTAATAGAAATGGAGTATTCTCCTTCACCCACTTGAAATATTACTGCTTTATCTATATCCTGTACCATCAATACTTCTCTCGCTTTCTTTATTGATTTATGTAAAAGTATATTTTTTGAAAAGGACTCTAGGATTATTATACTAATTTTCTTGTATTTCCTCTACCAAAACGTCTAAAAGGAGCAGTTTATCGGAATCCACTGAACATTATGTTAATAAATCTCTTTTGTTATATGTAAATAATAAAAGCTTTCCCCTAACATAGGGAAAGCTTTTATTTGTTTATTCTACTGCTGCAACTTCCTCGATAATCGCAACAACCATCTCTGCCAATTTATTCAGTTCTTCAATTGGCATTTTTTCATTTGTTGTATGTATCTCTTCATAGCCGACAGCAAGGTTGACTGTAGGAATACCAAATCCACAAATAACATTCGCATCGCTGCCGCCACCGCTTTGCTGCAATTCGCAGCTTCTACCGATCTTTGCTGCTGCTTTGCGGGCAACTTCGACTACATGGTCTCCTTCACCAAATTTGAAACCTGGATACATTACTTCTACATCGACAATCGCTTGGCCGCCCATGTCTTTAGCAGCATTTTCAAATGCGCTCTTCATCTTTTGTACTTGAGCTTCCATTTTTTCTGCTATCAATGAACGTGCTTCTGCTAAGATCTCCACATGATCGCAAACGATATTTGTTTGCTGGCCGCCTTCGAAACGTCCGATATTAGCTGTTGTTTCACTGTCAATCCTGCCTAAAGGCATTTTAGAAATTGCTTTTGACGCAATTGTAATAGCAGAAATGCCTTTTTCAGGAGCGACACCAGCGTGAGCTGTTTTACCAAGGATTGTCGCTTTAACTTTCGCCTGTGTAGGTGCAGCGACAACAATATTGCCCACCTTGCCATCACTATCAAGAGCATAGCCGTATTTAGCTTTTAAAAGGGAAGGATCTAAAGCCTTAGCTCCAACCAATCCAGACTCCTCTCCGACTGTGATGACAAACTGAATAGTACCATGAGGGATAGATTGTTCTTTTAAGACTGTAATGACTTCGAGCATTACTGCAAGACCCGCCTTATCATCAGCACCCAAAATAGTTGTGCCGTCAGTTACAACATATCCATCTTTAATGGAAGGCTTGATGCCAACTCCTGGGACTACAGTATCCATATGAGAAGTAAAATAAATTGGATCGGCTCCCTCTGCATTGCCTGGAAGGGTACAAATCAAGTTTCCAGCACCATGGCCAGTAACAGCTGTTGTATCATCTTCGAATACTTCTAATCCGAGCGCCTCGAATTTGTTTTTAAGCAAAGCACAAATTTCTTTTTCATATTTCGTTTCTGAATCAACTTGAACAAGCTCCAAAAACTGGTTTAATAAACGTTCATTATTTATCATATTTCGTTCCTCCAAATAATTACTCACTCTATTAGTATACACCTAAAACAGCAATTGGTTGAAATATAATCACTATGATTCATGGAAATTTCTTTATAGTTGTTACTTTATACATTTCCTTGTAAAATATAAGGACAAGAATAAACAGTTTAATGGAGGAATATATGAATAAAAAAGTTCAAAAAATCGTCGTTTACTTGATGATTTTTATTATGTTGCTTTCTACTCTTATGATTGGATTGAGCATGCTGTTTTAATAAAAAAGCCTGTTTTTTAGCTGAACTGCTAAAAAACAGGCTTTTCTTTACATATTTATTCCTCTATTAATCGCACCATATTCGACTGCCAAAGACTCAGCATCCTTAGTTGAATCGGTAATCAGCACCTTTGTTCCTAACGGGACTGATTGAAAGATCGATTCGATTGCCTCATTTTGCATGCGCACACAGCCTTCTGACACATAATGTCCAATGGAAGCTGGGTTGTTCGTGCCATGAATACCGTACGTTCTTCCTTCTGTCCCTTCCGCATCAAATCCAATCCATCTTGTTCCTAACGGGTTTTTTGGATCTCCACCAAGAATATCTTTTTTGCGGTAATAAGGATCAACTGCCTTTACAGTTACTGTGAACAACCCTTCTGGAGTCAAATCATCCTTTTTTCCAGTCGCTACACTTATTAACGTCTGCACCCTGTTATCATCCACTAATGCCATTTGATTGGTGTTTTTGTTTATAATTACGAAAGGATCACCTGGAAGAGGATTATCACCAAGGGGCCAAATTGGAGAAAAAGCCACCAGCAAACCTGCCAATAATTTCAGCATTACACTCATCCTTTTTAGTATTTAGTTTGTCTGAAGCCTGTATTTTTATACTATATTTTATAAACAAAAAAAGCTGTCTTATATCAAGACAGCTTTCTACTATTACAGCATTTTTTCCAAAAACTCTTTTGCTCTTGTGCTTTTTGGACTTGAAAAGAACTCAGCAGGCGGAGCATCCTCAACGATAGAACCTTCATCTAGGAACAATACTCTGCTTGCAGCTTCTCTTGCAAAGCCCATTTCGTGTGTAACTATCAACATGGTAATCCCTGTATTCGCCAATGATTTCATTACTTCAAGAACTTCTTTAACCATCTCAGGATCTAAGGCTGAAGTAGGTTCATCAAACAGAATAACATCTGGATTCATGGCAAGGGCTCTGGCGATTGCCACCCTTTGCTTTTGTCCGCCTGAAAGACGGTTCGGATATTCATTTGCTTTTTCAGCTAGGCCGACTTTCTTCAGCAATTCTAATCCTTGCTTTTCAGATTCTGATTTGCTGATTCCTTTTACTTTAACTGGTGCGTAAGTAACATTTTGCAAAACAGTCTTGTGCGGAAAAAGATGAAAATGCTGAAATACCATCCCGACATTCTCTCTCATTTTCTTAATGTTAGCCTTCTTAGCTGTAACTTCAACATTATCAATGAAAATTTTGCCTTCTGTTGGCACTTCTAATAAATTCAGGCAGCGCAGGAAAGTGGATTTCCCAGAACCAGACGGCCCTATAATTGTCACTACCTCGCCTTTTTTTATTTCTGTAGAGATCCCTTTCAAAACTTGTAAGGAACCAAATGATTTATGCAATTGTTGAACATTAATCACTTCTTCTCATTCTCCTTTCAAGAACCTTCGCAAGCAATGTCAGCACCATTACCATTA
Organism: Bacillus sp. (in: firmicutes); assembly: GCA_031179905.1. Lineage (GTDB taxonomy): Bacteria > Bacillota > Bacilli > Bacillales > Cytobacillaceae > Niallia. Next base: position 3,929 of record JAPSHL010000043.1, read on the forward strand.
CATAATAAATTACCCCTGCGAGCAATAATGGTTCGAAATAGGAAAATTTGTCTCCACCCATTATATAGGCCCTTCTCATTATGTCCGTAACACCAATAACAGTAACAATAGCTGATTCCTTCGTCAAAGACACTGCTTCGTTAATTAGTGCTGGAAATATGTTTTTTAATGCTTGAGGAAGTATTAAATCAAACATAGCTTGTCTGTTGCTTACTCCAAGAGCAAGCGCTGCTTCTTTCTGGCCCTTATCCACAGCAAGAATTCCTGCACGGATAATCTCAGAAATATACGCTGCAGAGTTTAACCCGAATGACAGGATCGCCGCTGCTGCCGGTTCAATTTGCACACCTGTAATTTGCGGTGTACCGTAATAAATAATCATTAACTGCAAGACTAGCGGCGTCCCTCTGAAAATAGAAGTATACGCATTTGCAATCCAGCTCAATACAGGAAATTTGCTGATTTTAAATATAGATAGAACAATACCTAATACAAAGCCTAATATCCCTGCAATAAAAACGATTCTTAATGTAACAAAAATTCCTTTTAATAGAAAAGGAAGGGATGGAATAAACTGTTGAAAATCCAATTCCATACAATGACTCAATCCTTTCAAAAAATAAGAAAACGTTAAAGAGATCATCTTTAAACGTTTTTCTTATTTAAGCTATTTATTTATGTCAGTTGCCAAACCACTTAACAATTAACTTATCCAATTCGCCGTTTTCTTTCATTTTATTCAATTCTTCATTGAACTTCTCTGTCAATTCACTGTCTTTCGGGAACGCGATTGCAGAACCTGCATCGTCATTTGCCTCTGTTGCAGTAAATGAGCTTAAAGTATCATCTTTCTTCAAATACCCTTGTGCCACAACATCTTCAATTATTGCTGCATCGAATCTGCCTGCTTTAATTTCTTCAACCAATTGTGGAATACGGTCACGGTTTTCCACTTTCACATCAACTGTTTTTGCGATTTCATTTGCAGCATCTTCTTGGATGGAGGCAAGCTGTACGCCAATTGTTTTGCCCTTCAAATCTTCCACGCTGTTAATATTGCTGTCTTTTTTTGTGATAACTAAATCTTTAGCAGTATAGTAAATATCACTGAAATCAACATTTTCTTTTCTTTCAGCTGTTGGTGACATACCTGACATTACCAGGTCAACTTGGCCTGCTTGGATTGCCGGAATCAAACCGCTGAAATCAAAATCTTTTACTTTAATTGTATAACCTAGTTTTTCACCAAGTGCATTTGCTAAATCAATATCAAATCCGATGATTTCTTCGCTTGTTGCTGAATCAATGTATTCAAACGGTGGATAGTCAGCAGATGTTCCCATAATAAGCTCTTTTTTGTCTGAAGAACTTCCACTGTTGTCGTCTGTGCTTGTACCACAACCAGCTAGAATTGCTATCATTAACAGCATAAGCGCCATTATTTTTTTCATAAAGTTTTCCCCCTATAATCATTATGATGTATTTTGCACGATGTTTTTTTTGTTCTCATGAGAGTTATATTCATACAACTATATGCATTTTAACACATACTAATAATTATTCAATATGATTTATACAAATTCATAAAAAAATTATTTTTCCATAAGAAAAAAATTATCTCTTTACTAAAAAAATTTCATAATAAAAGACAGAGGATATTTTCCTCTGTCTATTTTTTACCTATTATTGAAGTTTATACTTCCTCACAATACTCTTCAAATGCATTTTGGAGTTTCCCGACAACTTCCATTGGATCATGACCTTCGATTTCATGGCGCTCTACCATCTTCACGATTTGTCCGTCTTTTAATAGTGCAAAGGAGGGAGAGGATGGCGAATATCCCGTAAAGTATGATCTTGCTTTTTCTGTTGCTTCTTTATCCTGTCCAGCAAAAACTGTAACAAGTTGATCCGGTTTCTTCTTATAGTGTAGGGAATATCCGGCAGCTGGACGGGCAATGCCTCCTGCACAACCGCACACTGAATTGACCATCACTAATGTAGTTCCTTTTTTAGCAAAAGCCTCATCTACTGACTCAGGTGTTGTAAGCTCTGTATAACCAGCTTCTACCATATCCTGGCGTGCTTGACGAACAACATCGTTCATGAATAAATTAAAATCGATATTCATTATTTTACCCCTCCGATTTATTTATTTAAGACATTAATGTCCATTATTAGTTTAACTATCTTATTATTATCAATTGACTCTCTACTTTCAATTAATATGTCTTTTAGTCTTCTATTAATAGATTGGAGTTGTATCTTTTGTTGTATTTTCAAGTCTTTCCTTCAAACGCTGCATGAACCTTCCGCATACCAACCCATCAAGAACACGATGGTCAAGAGACATGCACAAATTCACCATATCACTTATCGCAATCATGCCATCCTTAATAACAGGACGCTTAACAATTGACTCAACTTGTAAAATAGCTGCTTGCGGATGATTGATAATACCCATTGACTGGACTGATCCAAAGGAACCTGTGTTATTAACAGTAAATGTTCCTCCTTCCATTTCATGAAGCTGTAATGTACCTTTTCTTGCTTTTGATGCAAGTTCGGTAATCTCTCGGGCAATCCCTTTAATCGATTTCTCATCTGCATTTTTAATAACTGGCACAAATAATGCATCCTCTGTTGCAACAGCAATGGAAATATTCACATCTTTTTTGCGGATGATTTTATCTCCTGCCCATGTAGAATTTACTTCTGGGAATTCTTTTAATGTTTGTGCTACAGCTTTTACGAAGAAGGCAAAATAGGTAAGGTTATAGCCTTCTGCTTGTTTAAATGAATCTTTGACAGCATTGCGATATTGAACAAGCTTTGTTGCGTCCACCTCAATCATTGTCCAAGCATGCGGGATATCCTGCTTGCTCTTCTTCATGTTAGCTGCTATCGCCTTGCGCACACCTGTCACTGGAATCTCAATATCTCCTGTAGCTGTTTGAACTTCAACAGCTACAGCTGGAGCAGTTTGCTGTACTGGTGGTTGTTGCTCTGTTTGCACTTCGATTTTTTCCGCAACAGCAACAGGCTGCTGTATCGCCTGCTCGCCATTAATGGCAGCCAATACATCTTTCCTCGTAATTCTGCCGCCCAATCCGCTGCCTTTTATCTGGCTGAGATCAATTCCTGCTTCTTGTGACAGGCGCAGGACAGCAGGGGAATATCTTGCTTTGCCTGCCGCTGGCTTTTCTTCTGAAGTAGTAGGCTCTGACTTTTTGGCAACAGGGACTTCTTCTGTCATCGCTTGTTCTCCCTCTACATCAATGATGCAGATAACTTCACCGACTTGCAGCGTATCGCCCTCTCCTGCAATCAGTTGTTTTACACTCCCCGAAAAAGAGGATGGAATTTCTGCATTTACTTTGTCTGTCATTACCTCTGCCAATGGCTCATATTTGCTGACAGTATCTCCGACAGAAACCAGCCATTTGCTGATAGTTCCTTCTGTTACACTTTCTCCAAGCTTTGGCATCGTTATTTTTTCACTGGACATGTTATCCCTCCTTATTACTCAAATATTAAAATTCTGCCAGCTTACGCATTGCATTTTCGACTTTTTCCGGACTGACAATGAAGTGTTTTTCCATCGTCGGTGCATATGGCATTGCAGGGATATCAGGTCCAGCGAGCCTCATTATTGGCGCATCCAAGTCAAACAGGCAATTTTCAGCAATAATCGCCGAAACCTCACTAATAATACTACCTTCTTTGTTGTCTTCCGTTATTAACAGAACCTTCCCTGTTTTTGAAGCAGCCTCGATAATTGCTTCCTGGTCGAGAGGATAAACAGTACGCAAATCCAATACATGTGCTGAAATACCGTCTTGTGCAAGCTTTTCTGCTGCTTGCAGTGCGAAATGAACACATAATCCATATGTAATGACTGTAATATCTTCTCCTTCTCTTTTTACATCTGCCTTCCCGATCGGCAGGACATAATCACTATCTGGCACTTCTCCTTTTATCAGGCGGTATGCACGCTTATGTTCAAAGAAAAGTACAGGATCTGGATCACGGACAGCTGCTTTAAGCAACCCCTTAACATCATACGGTGTAGATGGCATAACAATTTTCAATCCAGGCGTGTTTGCAAACATCGCTTCCACTGATTGAGAATGATAAAGTGCGCCATGGATGCCCCCGCCGTATGGTGCACGAATGACAATTGGACATGTCCAGTCATTGTTAGAGCGATAACGAATCTTCGCTGCTTCTGAAACGATTTGGTTAACTGCAGGCATGATGAAATCAGCAAACTGCATTTCTGCGATTGGCTTCATTCCATACATAGCCGCACCGATCCCGACTCCAGCAATTGCTGATTCTGCCAGTGGTGAATCGATGACTCTCTCTTCGCCAAATTGTTCATATAAGCCGGCTGTCGCTTTAAATACGCCGCCTTTAACGCCGACATCTTCTCCTAAAACAAAAACCTTTTCATCTCTTTCCATCTCTTCTCTGATGGCCATAGTAACCGCATCAATATATGAAATAACTGCCATTATTTCTTTCCCCCTTAATTCCCGTACACATAATTCATCGCATCTTCTGGTTTTGCATATGGAGCCTTTTCTGCATATTCAGTTGCTTCATTAATAATTTCCATAATATCAGCATTCAGCTCTTGGTCCATTTGTTCAGTCAAGACACCAACGTCTGTTAAATATTTTTTGAATGTGATAACTGGGTCCTTCGCTTTCGCTTCTGCTACTTCCTCGCGGCCCCTATAAGGTCTGTCATCATCATCCGAAGAATGTGGAGTTAAACGATAGGAAACTGTCTCAATTAAAGTTGGACCTTCCCCTCTTCTTGCTCTGTCAACTGCTTCTTTTGTGACACGGTACACCTCAATTGGATCATTGCCGTCAACCGTATACCCTGGCATGCCATATCCGATTGCTCTATCTGACACATTCTCGCAAGCCAATTGCTTTTCGATTGGAACAGAAATAGCATATTGGTTATTCTCGCAAACAAAAATGACTGGGAGTTTATGCACTCCAGCAAAGTTCGCACCCTCATGAAAATCTCCCTGGTTAGAAGAACCTTCTCCAAAGCTGACATATGTAACAAAGTCTTTTTTCTCAATTTTCCCGGCTAGGGCAATCCCGACAGCATGTGGTACTTGTGTAGTTACAGGTGAAGAACCAGTTACGATGCGGTTCTTTTTCTGCCCAAAGTGACCAGGCATTTGTCTTCCACCTGAGTTTGGATCTTCTGCCTTTGCATACGCTTGCAGCATAATTTCCCTTGGTGTCTGACCAAACGCAAGCACGACCCCTAAATCTCTATAATAAGGCAATGAATAATCCTTAGCTCGGTCAAAGGCAAAAGCCGTGCCTACTTGAGCTGCTTCCTGCCCTTGGCATGACACGACGAAAGGAATCTTTCCAGAGCGGTTTAAAAGCCACATCCTTTCATCAATACGTCGTGCCAAAAGCATATACCTATACATTTCAAGTACTTGCTCATCTGTTAATCCTGCATTTAAATGGCGATTTTCTACCATTTGATTACCTCCTACATTTCCTTGTCTTACTTTTTTATCTCCTGCTATTTGTGTCATCCGTGTATCTCCTTTCCATCAACTGCTAATGCAGCCTCCCCGATTGCTTCTGACAATGTCGGATGAGGATGTATCGTTGCACCTATTTCCCATGGGGCAGCATCCAATGTGGCAGCAAGCGCAGCTTCTGAAATCATGTCAGTAGCATGCGGACCAATAATATGGACACCTAATATATCATCCGTTTGGCTGTCGGCTATTATTTTGACAAAGCCTTCCTGTTCACCGTATACAAGTGCCTTTCCGACTGCCTGGAAGGAAAATTTTCCTTTTTTGACTGTGAAGCCCTTCTCTACCGCTTCTTCTTCTGTATATCCAAGACTCGCTATTTCTGGGCTGGTATAGATGCATTTTGCGATTTTTTCGTATTCCAAAGGCTCCGGAAGCAATCCTGCAATATGTTCAACAGCCTTTATGCCTTCATGTGAGGCAACATGAGCGAGCTGCAGTCCTCCAATCACGTCACCAATCGCATAAATATGAGATTCCTTTGTCTGGAAATTCTCATTCACTTCAATACTATTGTTGTTGACTACGATTTCCGTATTCTCCAGCCCAAGTCCTTCTACATTGCCAATTCTGCCAACTGAAACAAGCAGTTTTTCGCCTGCAAAGAACACCTTTTCTCCTTTTATTTCAGCCTGGACGGTGACATGCTCGTTTTTCTCCAATGTTTCAGGTAAAACTTTAGCACCTGTAACAACCTTAACACCTTTTTTCTCCAGCTGCTTTTTTAGCTCAAGGCGGATCTCTTTATCCTCTGCTGGTATAATTGTGTCACTGTATTCTATTAAAGTTACATCTACATCAAAATCAGCTAGCATGGAAGCCCATTCCACTCCGATAACACCTCCGCCGACAATTAGAATTGACTTTGGAAGTTCCTGCAATTTCAATGCTTCCTCTGAGCTGATAACAAACTTTCCGTCAATCTCCAGCCCCGGAAGTGTATTAGGTCTTGAACCAGTAGAGACGATAACGTTTTTAGGGATAAGCATTTCATTTTCTTCTCCGTTATTCATCTCAACGGATATAGTACCAGGAATCGGGGAGAAAATAGATGGACCGAGAATTCTTCCTTCCCCTTCAAAGACGTCAATTTTTCCTTTCTTCATTAAATATTGCACGCCTTTATGCAACTGTCCGACAATACCGTTCTTTCTTTCTTGAATCTTTCCAAAGTCAAAGCTGACATCTTTCGCAAGCACACCGAACTCTTCGCTCCTTTTAGCAGTCGAATAAACTTCAGCGCTTCTAAGTAAAGCTTTGCTTGGAATACAGCCATTATGCAAGCATGTACCGCCGAGTTTGCCTTTTTCCACTATGGCTGTTTTTAAACCTAATTGGGAAGCACGGATTGCCGCAACATAACCGCCTGTCCCTCCTCCTAAAATAACTAAATCATACTCGTTAGCCACTATATTCACTCTCCTGAACTTCCAACATTATGTTATATTCTTTTGCTTGCTCTTCCCCGCGAAGAACACGTAAACAGCCGTATGCTAATGATTGCATATCATTTTCGCCTGGGTATGTAAACACATCTGCTATCCATTTCGTCCTTTCCACAATCTCATCAACAAGCATCATGCTGTACGCCATATTTCCTGTCAAAATAATGGCATCAATTCTGCCGGCAAGGACGGTGCTTGCACTGCCAATCTCCTTAGCAATCTGATAAGCCAGTGCATCGTAAATGAGTTTATCCTGCTTGCTTCCTTCCTTAATTCCGGCTTCTAGTAAGCGGATATCCTTTTTCTGCAGATAGCTATTAATCCCCGCATGGTACAGTAGCTGCTCTTTCATTTCCTTGTAGCTGAATTTGCCGGAATAGCAGAGATCGACCAAATCACCATGTGGGAGACTTCCAGCTCTTTCTGGGCTGAAAGGTCCTTCCCCGTTCAGACCATTATTAACGTCAACGACTTTTCCTTGCTTATGTGCACCTACCGTAATTCCGTCTCCTAGGTGTGCCACAATAAAGTTACAGTTCTCATAGCGCTTGCCAAGCTCCATTGCTGCCCTTCTGCCGCATGCTTTATGGTTTAATGCATGAAAAACACTCTTTCTAGAAATAAGCGGATAGCCTGATATTCTGGCAATATCTTCAAGTTCATCGACCACAACTGGATCGACGATAAAAGCCTGGATATTCAGTCCATTTGCAATTTCCGCTGCTATCAGTCCGCCTAAATTAGAAGGATGTTCACCTCTTTCGCCTGCTTTGAGATCTGCAATCATTTCTTTGTCGACGATGTATGTCCCGCCTTCAATAGGCTTCAGCAATCCCCCTCTTCCAGCAATTGCGTCAAGCCTGGACAGATTGAAGCCTTCAGACAGCAGAAAATCGAGGATCTTCTTCGTTCGGGCAGGCGCTTGTGCAGATATGCTATGGTAATCTGCTGCATCTTCCTGCATGACCACTCGCTCAAATATAGGCACCTCATTCTCATATAGGGCAATAACTGTTGAATCGGATTTAGGGTTTATGACTAATATTCGATGTTTTCTCATCATTGAAAATCCTCCCTTTCCCTACAGTTTTTTTGAAAGCACACTAGTTTAAATGATATTTTTCTAATTTATAATATAGATTCCGGACAGATAAACCCAGCTTCTTCGCTGTTAGCGTCTTATTCCCTTCAAGTTTCCTCAATGTACGCTCAATAATAACTTTTTCGTATTCCTCCACAAGCTCTGAAAGAGGCTTATCTTCATTGTCTGGAATGCTTGCTTTTTGATTGCTGCTTATAGTGCCCGTTGCAAAAGCAAGATCAGGTTCACAGAGGGTTGTTTTCTCCCTGTTTAATTTCGCTAGTGAATAACTGATTACTGCCTGTAATTCTCTGAAATTATGTTGATAAGGAAAGTTCTGCAATGCTTCTAATGCAGCCTGGTCAACGGAAGCGACACAGCTGCCATGCTCCTTATTGCCAATTTGAATCCATTCATGCACGAGCAGTGGTACATCTTCTTTCCTTTCTCTTAATGCAGGTAAATGGATGCTCGTCTGCAACAGATAATAGTATAAATCCTCGAGAAATAATCCTTCCATCATTGCCGTTTCCACATTAATCGAAGAAGAAACAACTAAACGATATTCTGCAGTTTCATACTGGTTCGTACAGATCCTATACAGTTTTTTTTGCTGTTCAATCGAGAGATCAGTTATACTTTTCAAGTACACTGTTCCTTGCGGATGCCGAGATGTATCTTCACTATTCAGCATTTCCAAAAACGCTGAAATGTTTTCCTTTTCTTGCAGACAATCAATAACGGAAAATGCTTGATATTTTCTCTTCCCCTCGTTATGAATGGCATTTGCAAACATTTTTTTACCTGTTCCAGCAGGACCTCGCAAAAACACTATATAATCCATATCTGCCGCTATTTCCCCCTGTTGAACAGCCATTCTCATCCTTGGAGACTCTGCCGTAAAATCGTCAAATCGGCTTTGTGCTTCTAATGCACGAATAATTCTTCTAGACTGTTCAAGCTGATTTTTCAATTTTGCCTGCTCCATATCATAGTCTACAAACAGAATACAGCCTTTCCATATCCCATCTATCAGGTTAGGTATACATCGTATGTTTCCTTCAATTGAACTGCCTTCCACTTTTTGTGCGACGGTTCTTCTTGTCTGCATTGTTTTTTTGCTGACATGGTCAAGCTGTTCTTTCCAGTCAGCTTCTGCCGAAATGTTTCTCTTTAACAAAAGCATAAACTTCTCATATGCAGGATTTTGCATGATGACTAAACGATTCTCATCCAAAATTACAAATGCCTGTGATGTATTTTGCAATACAGCCTGCATTCCTTGTTGTATGTATTCAGCAACACGCCAATCATCTTCACCAGCTCTACCTTGCTGTATTATCGCTGCTGCTCCAAGTATTTCTCCATCCTTGCTAAGAAGAGGAAAACGGGACACATGAACGGAATAATGTTCAGACAAACGGAATAACTTTCTAATTTCCGCCTTTTTCGTCTGGAGCACTCTCATCAATTCGCTTTTCGGAAATACATCAAGAATATGGGCATTCCGTTCCAAGCGCCGATTGTTCTGTCCTTCAGCCAGCAAACTAGCTTGCTGGTTGTAGTAAACAATTCTTCCTTGTTTATCAATGAGGATGACAGCTTCTTTTAATTCGTGAAAGATTGATTGTTCTGTTGATTGATATGACAGATCCATTTGCAAAAACCTCACTTTTTGCATAATCATAAAATGTTAACCGTGCAATTTATTTCATATCTATACTATAAACATTTTTGCAATTCCATGCAAATTTTTTCTCGATTTTTATATATTCTGATAATTACCTGGATAAAACGCTTACATATTAATCAAAAAAGGAACCTGCATCATTGACAGGATCCACACAGCTCTAGAAAGAGGATTTTTCAAGAATTCCCATTGCCTGTACTGGTTCATCCGTTATAATAGCAGACGCTCCAGCTTTAATAAACTCTGTCATTTTTCTCGTATCGTTAACTGTATATGGCCTTACATGTATGCCATTTTTTTCAGCCTGTTCAACCATTGGGATGGTAATTCTTTTGTAGTTTGGATGGATTCCTTTTGCCTTGATTGCTCCAGCATAAATCCACGGCTGATAAATTCTGTCCGAAAGAAGTGCGGCAGTCTCAATTTCTGGGGCAATTCGATAGCAGTGAACCATGCTGTAATGATTAAAGGACGAAAAGATTATCCGGTCTGCTAATCCGAATTCCGCAATAAGCTCGATTGTTTTCTCTTCCATTCCATCGTATGGGACATTATTGTTTTTAAATTCGATATTGCACAATAAGGAGTTACCCTGCATCCATTCAAACAGCTCTCTTAACGAAGGTATCTTTTCCGTGATTCCAGTAAATTTATAAGGAGCCTGTAATTTCCTTAACTCGGAAAAAGTATACTCTGCAACAAACCCAGTTCCATTTGTCGTACGGTCTACTGTTTCATCATGGATGATAACTAATTCGCCGTCCTTCGTCATTTGCACATCCAACTCGATTCCGTTTGCTAAAGCTTTCTCCGCTTCTACAAATGCTATCATCGTATTCTCAGGAAAACGAGCAGAATAACCTCTATGAGCAAATATCAACGTCATGTACACACACTCCTAAACTAGAAATTGTGTTGATAGTAAAACAGACTCTAACGAAGTTAGAGTCTGTTTTGTTGAAAAGTTAATTAAGCTTTAGTAACGTTAGCAGCTTGTGGTCCGCGTTGTCCTTCTTCTATGTCAAAAGAAACTTCTTGGCCCTCATCCAAAGTTTTGAAACCTTCAGATTGAATTGCACTGAAATGTACGAATACATCTTGTCCTTCTGAAGTTTCGATGAAACCAAATCCTTTTTCAGCGTTGAACCATTTTACTTTACCTGTAGCCATTTTTGTTTCCTCCTATGTGCTTTACACACTATGTATTACTATCCTTGCTCTTCATAAAAAATAAAGAATGTTTTATCCTAACTATTTACTTCGAACAAAAATAAGTCTCCTTTATAGTAACAGGTTAAACATCCGAAAGCAAATTTTTACAACAAAGTTTACAAAAAGAATGAAAACTTTAAGATTAATTTATACTTTAGGGCTAGTTATTTTCATTTTCCCTTCTTTTAATGCTTATCTTATATTAAAAGGCTTAGAATATAAGCATTCTAAGCCTAAAAATTTTAATTTACATCAACCAAGACAAGAAAATTGGTAAAGTTATCAAGGAAAGAATGGCACTGAGAACAAAGGATGAAGCTGTTTCAGCTTCCAATGTTTCAAACCTGGTCGCAATCATTGCAGCAACAGCTGAACCTGGGAAAGCAACCAAAAGTATTGCATTAGTCATATCTGTTTTAGATAGTCCCATCATTAGAGCAATCAAAACCATAGCTAATGGATGGATAATCGCTTTTATGAAGGCAATGCTGATAGCAATTTTACTAAACTTAATATTACGGATACCGATTGTGACACCAATCGCAAACAAAGCAGCACCAGAAGTAATTGATCCGATTTCATCTAAGCTGTCTGCTAGAATGTCTGGTGAATGGAAACCGCAAAGAATTAAAACTACACCTAGCAAAGGAACACAAGCAAGCGGTTCTGATAAACCATGCAGGATTGATGAAACAGTTACTTTCCATAAGCTTTGTCCCTTTTCTTTAGCATTGGCACTTGACTGGCCAATCGTTCCGATAATACTAGCCAATGGATCTAGAAGGGCATTAACGACTACACCAGTTATAGCAATAGGAATGGCAACAGCATCTGCTCCAAATATGCTTCCTAATACCGGAATACCCATAAATGCAAATGATGGTTGCGTAGAATTTAGTGCAAACATAGATGCAGGAGTCGTAGATGTTTTAAATACGAAACGAGAAATTAGTAGAAGCACGACGTAGAAACCAATTATTCCTATAAACATCGTCACAAAGAACGGCCATTTATCAATCAATGTCTGTTTAGAAGTTGTAGTAATTCCGACAAATAAATGTGCAGGCAACGCAAATTTTGTAACAAGTGTGTTTAAACCTTTAGATGATGCAGCATCGAACTTTTTAAAATACCCTGCCAAGTAACCTAAAATAATGACAAAGAAAATTGGTATTAATATAATAAATATTTGACCTATACCCATAATTAAAATCCCCCAAATGTTTTGCAACAGCGTGTTTTTATCACGCGTCCGTTTTGCTATTAAACTCAACTCAACCTAGCTGTGAAGTAGGTTTTATTTCCTCAATAAATAAGTGAGACTGTTTAAAAAGGTCATAATCTGGCTTTTGATCCAACAACTAGATCAAAAGCCATCCTTTTTAAACCTTATTTTTAAAATGATATTTACATTGATACGATTTCTTTATAAACCGGATACCACATAGCATTTCGTACCGCTTCTTCCACGTCGCTTGGCACGTTTTGTGCGACTCCATCTTCAATCGCCGCTTTTGCGACTGCGACAGCTACTTCAAAGGAAACTTCTCGAAGCTGAGAAATGCTCGGAAGCAAAGAAGCTCCTTCTGAATTTGTATCACATAGCTTAGCAACTGCGTCTGCAGAAGCAATAAACATGCTGTCCGTAATTAATTTCGCTTTTACTACAATAGAACCAAGACCAAGTCCAGGGAATACGAAAGCATTATTAGATTGGCCGATTTCATAGCTTACACCTTTATATTCAACAGGCTCAAATGGGCTGCCAGTTGCAATTAACGCCTTCCCGTCTGTCCATTCAATCAAATCAGCAGGAACTGCTTCTGCAAGATGAGTTGGATTTGACATTGGCATGATGATTGGGCGCTCCACACTTTTTGCCATTTCTTTAACGATTGCTTCTGTGAATGCACCAGCAACACCTGAAGTACCAATCAGAATTGTCGGTTTAACTTGCTTCACTGTTTCCATTAATGTAATAATGCCATTTTCTCTTTCCCAGTCAGCCACTTCTGCCGCGGACCGTACATATGGTTTTTGGAAGCTTAAAATTCCGTCCATGTCATCTGTTAACAAGCCTCTATTGTCAACAGCCCAGAATCTTGCACATGCTTCTTCCTCTGTCAAACCTTCAAGTACCATTGTATCTTTCATTTGGTCTGCATTTCCGATGCCGGCCGCTCCTGGCCCAAACACTAATATGCGTTGATCCTTTAATGATTCATTTTTAATTTTCAATCCGGAAAGAATACCTGCAAGTGTTACAGCACCTGTACCTTGAATGTCGTCATTGAATGTCAAAACTTTATCTTTATACTTCTCAATAATATGGCGTGCGTTCACATTGCCGAAATCTTCCCAGTGCAGCAATGCATTCGGGAACAGCTCCAGTGCTTTTTCAATAAAAGCATCAATAAATTGGTTGTATCTTTCACCGCGAATTCTTTCATGACGGTTACCAATATATAATGGATCGTTAATTAGCTTTTCATTATTTGTTCCTGCATCAAGCACTACTGGCAATACTCGTTTTGGATGAATCCCAGCAGCAGCTGTATAAACAGCTAGTTTCCCGATTGCGATGTTAATTCCGCCAACACCCCAATCCCCAATTCCTAGAATGCTCTCAGAATCAGTTGCCACGATTAAATCAATATCTTCAGCAGAAGCCCCTGTATTCGCTAATGCTTGGTCAATACCATCTAAATCATTAATAGATAGATAAACTCCACCTGGACGATGATATTCATGGCTGTATTCTTGAATTGATTGACCAACAGTTGGTGTGTATACGATTGGCAGCATTTCGCTCAAATGGTCTGTCAAAAGTCTGTAATATAAAACGACATTACGGTTGAACAAGTCATTTAATGAATTGTTTTTCTCTAAATTAGTCGCTTTTGATGTGAATTGCTCGTACGCTCTTTGCACTTGCTCTTCAAGTGTCAACACTGCTGGAGGCAAGATACCGTTAAGTCCAAGCTCCTCTCTTTCTTTTTCCGTAAAGGCTACTCCTTTATTAAGCAATGGATTAGCAAGAACATCCTTACCTTTTAATGCAGTATGAATTGAACCGTCTTTTTCTAAGAAAATCACTTTGCTCATCTTCTATTCCTTCTTCCTTCAACTTGGTTACTTAAAGTTAACTGGTTAATTTACGTTACAGATTCTACTCCCCTATTTTTTCTTCGTCAACGACCTCTGCCACATAATTGTCACAAAACCATTTATTGAAAGCGTTTTATATGATATTATGTAAGTAAGGGTGATTTTTTTAATTATTTAACTATGTTATTTATTATATATTGGTTATCATTAATAACTAAAAAATGAGGATGAAGGAAAATGAGTGAAGAAAAGACTCCGCGGAATTTAAGTGAAAAGGTGGAGAAGCTGTATCAATTCATCAGCAAAAAGTGGACAGGGCTTATTATTCATGCATTAATGGATGAACCGAAGCGCTTTAGTGAAATCCACAGCTTTATCCCAGATCTCAGCAAGCGTATGCTCAACGAACGAATTAAAGATCTTGAGCATCATGGCATCGTCATTCGCAATGTTATTACAGAGAGACCGATACGAACAGAATATTCACTGACTAAAAAAGGCCATGAATTAGGCAAAGCCTTGGACGCAGTGGAATTATGGGCAAAAAAATGGATGTAATTTGTGACCGGGAGATAAAGCCGGTCTCTTTTTTTACTTTTTTTACTTACGAAAAGAATTTCCCGCTGATTTGCCTAATTAAATGAACGTGTGTTTCCATACAGGATTTTTCAAGATAGGTACATAAAAAACTTATCCTAATTTGAAACAATCCTTCCTATTGGTCGTATATTAGGTA
>JAPSHL010000044.1 GCA_031179905.1 Bacillus sp. (in: firmicutes)
AACAGAAAAGCGGAAGGTGACCGGTTAGCGGCGGAGAAACTGGATGGCCTTGACTGTGATATAGGAAACACGGAGAGCCTTAGCGATTCGATGTTGACTTATCGCAACGAGGAGAGCGAAGTACAGTAGGCGCTAGGCCATCGCAGTTGGACAATGAAAAGCGGAAGGCGCCTGGTATCGGCGACTAGCATAAGTCGAACTGGCCAAGGAGGTGCGCCTTTCCACCTCCTTAGACAGTTTGGCTTATGACCTCGAGCCGATGGCGACTGCAGCTGGACAAAACAGAAAAGAGGAGATGGCATGTTTACCGCCAGATGGGCTGGAGCGCTCCATATGACCCGGAGTGCGTTAGCGATTCGATGTTGACTTATCGTAAGGAGAGCACTTTACCCAATTACCAAACACATAAAAAAAGCCCTGCTGAAGGCTTAGAAAGATATCCTTTCTAAGCCTCAAGTAGGACTTGTTTTAAGCGGGTATACCAGTTTCTTTGTTGTATTTTGACAATCTGCTCAAAATCATTATGCCTGCTGTGATTAACAATACAGGGATAACGACAGAGAGTAGGGATACTACCCCAACAATAATGAAAAGTACACCACTTGTACGAGGGAATCTATTCATCCAAATAATTCCGAACAAGATTGCGGCGCATGCAATCAAGGAACTGATGACAGGAAGAAGCAAAAAATTCTTTGTATAAACAATTATTTCGTCAGCAAATTCCTCTGCAGTAACTGGCTCGTTTGTTAGTCCAATACCTTCTTGAACATTTGGATCTGAATTATAAGTATCTATCATAGCATCTCTTACAATATCCCACTTATCAATTTGTGTATATAGCACTATTGATAGTAAGAATCCAATTAACAACAGCACGAATGCTATAATTCCTAGAATTTTTGGCGCTCTCAAATTAAGACTCATCTAAAAAAACCACCTCAAGTTTTATGTATGCAACCTCTTTCACAAAAAGGATTACACCACTATAATAGCATACTTTATCTAGTAAATTCTTCTTATTTTTTGTTATTTATTCCAATAAATAACAAAAAGATCTCTTTATCAATCTGATGACAAAAAGATCTTTATATCCTGTTAAATATGAAATAAAATGATTAAACCTGCTGTGATTCCCATCATAAGGGCGCCGATTATTTTCATTCTTATTCCTGTAAGGCTGCGCAAAAATAGATTTTCCTCTTCCAATGTGATCGGATATAACTTCTCGTCCAGCAAATTTTTTTCTCCTAGCAAATTGCTAAGATGCCAAAAGGAACTGCGTTGAATGATGCGGCCTTTAATAGACAGAAAAGCTCCGAACAACATGATAGATATAAGAACCAGCTGTATGAACATTATGTTCCCCCTTGTTCCTTGTCATTTTTTGCACATGCTTATTATCCGTCATACCCTCTTTTTTATAACAAAAAAAGACAAACAAAAAAGCTGCACAAGTTACCCGTTTAGGGATTCTTGCAGCAGCTTTCTGCTTATTCCTCTGCTTCAACCAAGTTGGAAAATAAGCCGTATACGTATTTTTCTGCATCAAAGTTTTGTAAGTCGTCCATCTTTTCTCCTAGACCAACCAATTTTACTGGTATTTGCAACTCCTTGCGGATAGCAAGAACAATTCCACCTTTAGCCGTACCATCCAGCTTTGTAAGAACAATTCCGCTTACGTTTGTCGCTTCTTTAAACGTCTTCGCTTGAATAAGGGCATTTTGTCCTGTTGTTGCATCAAGCACTAAGAGTACTTCATGTGGAGCGCCAGGAATTTCTCTTTCAATGACACGCTTTACTTTTTCTAATTCATTCATTAGATTTACTTTATTTTGCAGTCTTCCAGCTGTATCACATAGTAGTATATCTGCATTTCTTGATTTTGCGGCTTGCACAGCATCGTACATGACTGCTGCAGGATCTGAACCGGCTGCTTGCTTGATAACATCCACACCGGCACGCTCTCCCCATACCTCAAGCTGCTCAATTGCACCTGCACGGAATGTATCTCCTGCTGCCAGCACAACCTTTTTGCCTTCTGATTTATAACGGTGAGCCAGTTTGCCAATAGTTGTCGTTTTTCCAACCCCATTAACACCGACAAAAAGGATAACAGTCAATCCCTCTTGTTGAACATTAATCGCAGAAGTTTCTTCCTCGCCACCTTGATAGATGGATACAAGCTTCTCTGAAATGACAGCCTGCACTTCTCTCGGATCTTGTATATTCCTTTTTTTCACTTCGGTCTTTAGCTCGTCAATCAATTCCATCACTGTCTCGAAGCCGACGTCTGCTCCGATGAGGATTTCTTCTAATTCTTCAAAAAAGTCCTCATCCACTTTGCGATATCTGGACACTAAATCATTCACTTTATCGGAGAAATTGCTTCTGGTTTTCGCAAGTCCATCCTTGAATTTATCTGTGACAGAATTTGTTTGCTGAGACATTTTTTCTTTTAGCTTTTTGAAGAAACTCATTTGATTCCCACTTTCTCATTTATTAATTGATTATGTTGCAACAAGCTCACTTGTTTCACTTAATCGGACTGAAACAAGCTTCGATACGCCGGACTCTTGCATCGTCACTCCATAAAGGACATCTGCTTCTTCCATTGTTCCTTTTCGGTGTGTTATCACAATGAATTGCGTCTCACTGCTGTAAGATTTCAAATAGGAACTGAATCTGAAAACATTCGCTTCATCAAGAGCTGCTTCCACCTCATCAAGAATACAGAATGGAACAGGACGCACTTTCAAAATGGAAAATAACAAGGCGATTGCCGTCAAGGCTCTTTCACCGCCTGACAGCAAGCTTAAGTGCTGCAATTTCTTCCCTGGAGGCTGTGCCACAATGTCAACACCTGTGTTTAGCAAATCGTCTGGATTTGTCAGACGCAGTGCTGCATGACCGCCACCAAACAACCGCTGAAATACCCCCTCGAAATGGGATTGGATTCCTTCAAAAGTTTGCTGGAATCGTTTTTTCATTTCATCATCCATTTCATCAATCACTTGGTAGAGTGTATCTTTCGCTGCTTCCAGGTCAGTCTTCTGCTCAAGCAGGAATTCATATCTTTCGGATATTCTTTCATATTCCTCTATTGCCCCTAGGTTAACTGTTCCAAGTTCTTCCATTGCAAGCTTAATCAGCTTTACTTTTTTACGAGCTTCTTCCAATTCCATTTTAAGAGGATATTCTTCCTTTGCTCCCTCGAAGGTCATCATATACTCTTCTCTTAAATTAGTGAGTCTTGAATCAAGCTCCACGTCAATTCTGTTGAGCTTTACTTCCTCGTCTTTAAGTGCTTGTACCATACCGCGGTGTATGCGGCGTGTTTCTTTTACATCTAGATCAAGCTCATCTAACTGCATTTGCAGCTGGAGGCGTTCTGCGCGGCGCTCGCCAATCAGCTCTATAGCCGCAGTCTTTTCCTGCTGTTTCTTTACAGCAGCATCCTCTAAGTGCTCTTCTCCTGAATGGCTGTCTGACATTTCAGATGTCAATAGCTCAAGGTCTTCCTTCACAAGTCGCCACTTAGCTTCTGACTCTTCTAAATCAGAGGTTACAAGAGTAAGTTTCTCTGTTGCATGGGAGAGCTGCTCTTTTTTTGCAGCAAATGCAACCCTCAGCTCCCCAATGGATTCTGCAACATGCTCTCTTGATTGGCTCTGCTGATTTTTCTGTTCTGTCAATAATGCTATTTCCTGTTCAAGCTCTTTAATCTTTTGAACAAATACTGCAAGCTTTTCGTTCAGAATCATTTTCCTGTCCTTCAGCGCTTGCTGTTCATCAAGATAATCTGCCTTATGACGATCATATTGGGAAAGCTTTTCATTCATCGCTCTTTCTTCGTATTCAATTTCTTTTAATTCATCTTTACTTGATTGAATCGAAAAAAGGATATCTTGTTGTTTTAATCTAAGCTCTTCTAATCCAGCACTTTCTTCTTGAGAGATATTTTTGCCTTTTTTCAGCTGGTCCTCCAGCTTTAAGGACGACTTTTCCATCTCGAAGATTTTCGCCTTCAAGTCTTCCAGTTCACCTTTACGAGTCAGAATACTAGCTGATTTTTGCTTGATTGCCCCACCTGTCATGGAACCGCCGGGATTAACAATTTCTCCTTCCAGCGTGACGAATCTTGACCTGTATTGAAGAGTCCTTGCCATTTCGTTGGCGCCTTTAAGGTCTTTTGTAATAATGACATTCCCTAATAGGTTTCCCATGATGTTTTCATACTTTGAATCAAAGGAGATTAAGTCTGCTGCAATACCGATAAAGGAAGAGTGTCCTTGCACTAACTGAAGCTGGGAATCAGACAACCTTTTGCCCTTGATAATGCTCATCGGCAAAAATGTAGCCCTGCCATAGCCGTTTTTCTTTAAGAAAGCAATTGCTTGGCGTGCATGCTGTTCTGCTTCTACGACTAGATGCTGCATGCTTCCCCCTAAAGCAGTCTCTATGCTCACATTGTACTCTTTTGGGACATTCATTAATTCAGCGACAGCACCATGAATTCCATCAAGCGCCTTGCCTCTTGCTTTAAGAATTTCCTTAACACCTTGGAAAAAGCCTGCGTAGTCATCCTCCAGCTCCTCAAGCATCTCTTTTCTTGATTTTGCCTGTTGAATGAATTGATAGGACTGGTATAGCGCTTTTTCTATTTTTTGCACTTTTGTTTGCATTTCAGCAACAGCTTGCTGTTTTTGTTCATACGCAGCAGAACTGTTTGCTAACTCTTCTTCCAACTGGGCAAGTATTGCGGTAATGCGTGCTTTTTCCGCATTTATACGCGTTCTTTCCGCTGTATATTTTGCATTATCTTCATCAAGCAAGGAGGTTTTCCTATTTTGGGTCTCTAGCTGCTGGGTGATGTAACTGCTTTCGTTTTTAGAGGCAGCTTGCTCATTCAACAGCTCGATATAATCACTTTTCAGTGACTCTATCTTTTCCTCGAGATTAACGTTATAAAGCTGCATTTTTTTTTCATTAGCTCTCAAGTTTTCTTCAATTTGCTTTGCTTCGCTCTTGAGCTGACTCACAGAAAGGAGATGCTCTTCTTTTTGCAGTTTTAATGATGATACTTTCTCTTCCAGCTCTTGCTTGCTTTTTTCAAGCTGGCCACGGTTTTGCACAGCGTTCTTTTTCCGTTCTTTCAGTACTTCTTTTCTTCCTTCTAACTTTTCCAGTTCTTCACTCACAAGGAGCAGGACTTGCTGAAGGTCATTGATAGAGTCATCCAAGGCAGATACGTCATTCTTCCATTCTTCCATCTTAGCTTCCTTGCTTTGCAGCATAGAGAGAAGCTGAATTTCCTTTTCTTTATAGCCTTCCAGCTTTGCAGATACCGCTTCAAACTTCCCATGAGCTTCCTCTATATCATTAACCATTAGAGCTACTTCAATTTGTTCAAGATTTTCCTTATGATCAAGATATTCCTTGGCCATTGAGCTTTGAATTTTTAAAGGCTCTACTTGCCCCTCCAGCTCATGGAGGATATCATTGACCCTGTTTAAATTCTCTTGTGTTTCTGCAAGTTTGCCTTCTGCTTTCTTTTTTCTTGTCTTATATTTAAGAACACCTGCAGCTTCTTCAAAAATGGAACGGCGTTCCTCTGCTTTGCTGTTAAGGATTTCTTCCACTTTTCCTTGGCTGATTATAGAGAAAGCTTCTCTGCCAAGTCCTGAGTCCATGAATAATTCAATGATATCTTTCAGCCGGCACGATTGTTTATTAATAAGATATTCGCTTTCCCCTGAGCGGTAAACCCTTCTGGTCACACTCACCTCATGATAGTCAAGGGGGAGAAACTGGTCATCATTTTCAAGTGTCAGTGTTACTTCGGCAAAATTGACTGCCTTTCTAGAATCACTGCCTGAGAAAATAACATCCTCCATCTTACTTCCTCTGAGGCTTTTAGCAGATTGCTCTCCCAATACCCAGCGGATTGCATCTGTAATATTGCTTTTCCCGCTTCCATTCGGTCCAACCACTGCGGTGACACCTGGCACAAAATCTACTGCAATTCGTTCAGCAAATGATTTAAAACCAATTACATCCAACCGTTTTAAATACACTTACCTCACCTCCTAAACCCCTTTACTTTTTTGCAATTATCTCTAGTTGTTTTTGGATATAAGAAAGCAAAGAATCAACAGTGATTTCGCTTTCTTTATTTGGATGCTTTTATCACTTTTTGTCTGTCTTGACATCTTTAGTTTTCAGCATTGATAAAGACATCTGTGCAGCATGCTGTTCCGCTTCTTTTTTTGAACGACCAGTTCCAGTCCCTAACTCCGTTTCATTAAGGAACACTTGGGAAACAAATTCTCTATTATGAGCAGGACCTTTTTCTTGCAGAATTCGATAGGAAATGGTCCCAACTGCATCTCTTTGGACATATTCCTGAAGCTGACTCTTAAAATCCATCACATGAGAAAAAGCACCGGAATTAATTTTTGGAAACACGACTTTTTCCAGGAAAGCAACAACCTCTTCCAATCCTTGGTCAAGGTAAAGTGCTCCGATAAATGCCTCAAAAACATCTGCTAGAAGAGCTGGACGAGCTCGCCCTCCTGTCATTTCCTCTCCCTTGCCGAGCAAAACAAATTTGCCGAACGACTGATCATTAGCAAACGAAACTAATGACGGCTCACAAACAATCGCTGCCCGAAGCTTCGTCAATTCCCCCTCGCTCATCATCGGGAATTTTTTAAAGAGAAATTGGGAAACGGTAAGTTCTAAGACTGCATCTCCTAGAAATTCGAGTCTTTCATTATCTTCATGAGGCTTTCTACGATGCTCATTCACATATGATGAATGAGTGAATGCTTGTTTCAGCAATTTTTCGTTTTCAAACTGGATTCCCAGATTCTCTTGTAATTCTTTTAATTTTTTATCATTTGGACGTATTTGTCTCTTATCTTTTCCGTTGCCTCGCATTTTGCCTCCACCTTAGCACTAAGTTTACATATCAATAATAAGTTTAAGTAAAACAGATAAAAAACGCAAAGAAACTTGGAAAGTTTTTTCTCTCCAAGCCGTTTCCTTTCAGATAGGCTATCTTGTTTCCATGTGGTCTTTGCTTATTGAAATCCTTACTATTTTAAACCAACTTTCAGCCATTTACCAGCATTATTCTAAGATTACAGGGCCAAAAATATGGTTCAAGCAAAAGTCCGATACTAATTACATAATAAAACAAAATAGAATTGTAAATCCCTATTTTTTTGCAATCTAAAAGCTCCGCTGTTTAACGGAGCTTTTATTGGTTGGGTTAACGATTACCTATGTAATTAACAGCATCTCCTACTGTTACTATCTTTTCAGCATCGTCGTCAGAAATCTCCATGTCGAACTCATCTTCAAGTTCCATAACAAGTTCTACTACATCTAGAGAATCTGCTCCTAGGTCATCTTTGAAAGAAGCTTCAGGCTTAACTTCTGACTCTTCCACTCCAAGACGATCAACAACGATTTTCGTTACGCGTTCTAATACATCTGACATTCTAGTCACCTCCCCTCAATGATTATAGAGCATTTCGAGCAAATAATAAATGCTCTTTTTATTACAATTGAAAAATATGCTGAAAAAATACCTTACGTTTAAGTATTTCATGATTACGGTGTTTTTATTAATACAGCATATTCTTAGTGTACGTTACATATACATTCCGCCGTCAATGTGGATTGTTTGCCCTGTAATATAGCCACTCTCATCAGAAGCTAAAAATACAACAGCGTTTGCGATATCATCAGGCTCACCGAATTTTGCAAGAGGAATTTGGGATAGCATCGCATTCTTCACATCTTCCGGCAGGTTATCCGTCATATCTGTCGTAATGAATCCAGGTGCAACTGCATTTACAGTAATATTTCTTTGCGCAAGCTCTTTAGCAGTTGTTTTCGTTAAACCGATAACTCCTGCTTTCGCTGCAACATAGTTGGCTTGCCCTGGGTTGCCTGTCACACCGACAATGGAAGTGATGTTAATAATTCTGCCTTTTCTTTGCTTCATCATTTGTCTTGAAACAGCCTTTGTACAATGGAACACGCCTTTTAAGTTCGTGTTGATAACATCATCCCACTCTGATTCTTTCATGCGCATCAATAGATTATCTCTTGTAATACCTGCATTGTTCACAAGAATGTCCAAACTTCCGAAGTGGGCAATAGTTTCTTTAATCATCTCAGCTACAGAATCGCCGTTTGAAACATCGCATTGGATAGCAATCGCATCTTTGCCAAGCTGCTTGATTTCCTCAACAACTTCATTAGCAAGAGCTTCACTTCCTGCATAATTGACAGCTACGTTAGCTCCTTCTTTCGCAAGCTTTAAAGCAATCGCACGACCGATTCCTCTAGAACCGCCTGTCACTAACGCTGTTTTACCATCTAGTTTCATATCATTCGTCTCCTTTTAACGCTGCTGCAACACTGTTGCTAGTTTCTTCATCATAAACTGAATAAATGCGCACATTACGATCAATTTTCTTTACTAAACCAGCCAATACTTTTCCTGGTCCAATCTCGACGAATGTATCAACACCTAATTCTATCATTTTCTGAATAGAGTCCTCCCATAGGACTGATGAATAAAGCTGTTCAATTAGCTTTTCTTTAATTTCTCCTTTTGCTGAAAGGGGAGCTGCTGTTACGTTTGCGATTACTGGAATCTCTGCATCGTTCATTGCTAGTTCATCAAGGACTGATGTGAATTTTTCAGCAGCAGGCTTCATTAACTCTGAATGGAAAGGACCGCTTACTTCCAATGGTATCGCCCTTTTTGCTCCAGCTGCCTTTGCTTGTTCAGAAGCCAGCTCCACTCCTTTAACAGTTCCAGAAATGACAATTTGACCTGGACAATTCAAGTTTGCAAGCTGAACTGCATTCCCCTCACTTGTAACCGCTTCTGTAACCTCTGTCAACTTTCCACGCTCAAGTCCCAATACTGCAGCCATTGCCCCTTGTCCTTCAGGTACTGCTTCTTGCATGTATTCCCCTCTTTTGCGGACAGCATATACTGCATCCTCAAAAGAAAGAACATTAGCAGCCACTAATGCAGAATATTCACCTAGGCTGTGTCCTGCTACAAAATCTGCATGAATTCCATGCTGTTTGAAATGCGCAAGTAACGCGGTGCTTACTGTCAGCAGGGCTGGCTGTGTATTTTTGGTTAAAGTCAACTCTTCTTTAGGACCCTCAAAAATAACGGAAGATAAAGAAAAACCTAATCTTTCATCCGCTTTTTGAAAAATCTCACGTGCTGGCTCAAAATTTGCAGCAAGATCTTTACCCATTCCGACAGATTGGGAGCCTTGCCCTGGAAACATAAAAGCTACTTTACTCATTATCATCTTTCCTTTCTGCGCAGGTAACGCTTAAAGCATTACCCTTCATTTTCGACCGTTGTCTTAATTGTTCCAATCACTTCTGACTTAACGACATCCCTCGTCTGTCTGATAGCATTGTATATTGCATTACTATCAGAGGATCCGTGAGCTTTGATAACAGGCGCGTTAAGGCCAAACAATGCAGCTCCGCCGTACTCGGAGTAATCCAGCTTATTCTTCAAGCCTTTAAGCTCCGGTTTCATAGCACCTGCAGCAAGCTTTGTCTTTAAACTGCTTGTCATTACCTCTTTCAGCATCTTAAACATAGACAGTGCCGTACCTTCAATTGTCTTAAGCACCATGTTTCCTGTGAATCCGTCTGTTACGACGACATCGCAAACGCCGTCAAGCAAATCCCTTGCTTCAACATTTCCGATAAAGTTGACAGGTGCATTTTTAAGCTCCTCAAAGGTCTTCTTAGTGAGGTCATTTCCTTTTTTCTCTTCTGTGCCGATATTTAAAAGCCCGACTCGAGGCATTGCAACACCGAGGGCTTTCTCCATATATATACTTCCCATTATACCGTATTGCACAAGATGCTCAGGTTTTGCGTCTACATTGGCACCAACGTCAAGGAGCAAAAATCCTTCTCCGCCAATTGTAGGGAGTGTTGGTGCTAAAGCAGGTCTTTCTATGCCGTTTATCCTGCCAACGACAAAAAGGCCTGTTGCCATCAATGCACCTGTATTACCTGCTGATATAAAAGCATCGGCTTTTTGTTCTTTCACTTCATTTGCACATAAGACCATACTGGCATTTTTCTTTCTTCGCACTGCCCTTGCTGGTTCATCTGTAGCAAGAATTTGTTCTTCAGTATGTAAAATTGATATTCTTTCATTCTCCGTCAAGAAGGGATTAATTTGCTTTTCGTCACCAACAAGGAGAATTTCAATATCTGAAAAAGCTTGGACAGCCTTTATCGCACCAGCAACTATTTCCTTCGGTGCGTTATCTCCGCCCATTGCATCTAACGCAATTCTCATAATAATTTCTCCCAGCTATTTATTTTTTGACCGGTACATTTCGAAATGACCTTTAAAAACAAGTTCTGACTGAACATAACTGTTCACTTCAACCGTTGTTCGCCCGCTTTTCTCGTCAATATTTGTCACTTTCGCTTTCGCAATAATGCGTTCACCTAAATTGACAGATGATGTAAAGTGAATATTTGCTTTAGCGGTAAGAGCCAAATCGTCATCTATTAAAGCTACAGCTAAGGAATTCGCCTGTGCAAACAAATGATGCCCCCTGGCAATACCGTTTCTCTTAAAAACGTGCTCTGGCATTATTTGTAGCATGGATATTGCATTGCTGTCTAATTCGACATCTATAATTTCTCCAATTACTTCTTCAATTGGCAATGATTTCACTTCATCTTCTAATGTCTTCTTCGCAACTGTTTTTATTCTTTCCCTCAGTTCAGGAATGGATAATTCTAAACGATCTAATCTAATTGTTTGCACACTAACCGAAAATTTTTCCGCCAATTCTTCATCTGTTATGAAAGGTGTTTCTTTAATTGTTTGTACTAACAATGACTGCCGTTCTTTTTTGCTTCTTCTCATCTGCAACACCGTCCGCGCTATTAAGACTAGGTACTAATAGTAGTATATAATAAATAAAAGGCAGATTGCAAGCTGTAACTTGCATCCTGCCCATCTATAATGCTCGTATTAATCTAATTTTTCTCCAGACAATACTCCTGTGCTTTCAAGCAGTACCCTTAAATGGCGGTATTCTTCTGACTCCCAAAAAGCCTTCGACTCCACAAGGACAGTGGCGTCATTCCTGGCCGTTTCAAGGACTCGATAATCATGGACCATATCTGCCATCTTAAATTCTGGCACACCGCTTTGTTTTTTGCCAAAAAAGTCACCAGGACCTCTAAGCTCCAAGTCTTTCTCACTCAAAACAAACCCGTCGTTTGTTTCTGTCATGATTTTCATCCGCTCTTTCCCGACATCGGTTTTCGGATCCGCGATAAGCACACAATAAGATTGAGCATCGCCCCTGCCGACCCGTCCTCTTAACTGGTGAAGCTGTGACAAGCCGAATCTTTCTGCATCGTAAATAAGCATGAATGTAGCATTCGGCACATTCACACCGACCTCGACTACTGTTGTGCTGACAAGAATTTGCGTTTCATTTTCACTGAATTCCTTCATAATCGTATCCTTTTCATCTGCCGGCAGCTTTCCATGCATAAGTCCGACCTTATAACGTCCTTGGAAAAAGGTCGCCAATGTTGTATGAACATCGATTGCATTTTGCACATCCAGCTTTTCTGATTCCTCAATGAGCGGACAAATGACATATGCTTGTCTCCCTTGTGAAAGCTCTTTCTCCATGAATTGTAAAATCCGTGTCAGCATATCGTGTTTTACCCAATATGTTTCAATCGCTTTTCGCCCTGCCGGCATCTCATCAATAATACTTACGTCCATTTCACCAAAAGCAGTAATCGCAAGTGTTCTTGGAATCGGTGTCGCGGTCATAAAGAGCACATCTGGGCTTGCCCCTTTTTCTCTCAGGACTCTTCGTTGTTCAACCCCGAATCGGTGCTGCTCATCTGTAATAACAAGGCCGAGGGAATTAAACTCAACATCATCCTGAATAAGGGCATGTGTTCCGACCAAAATATGAATATTCCCCTCTTTCAGCTCACTTAACAGTTCTCTTCTTTTTTTCCCTTTCACGGAACTTGTTAACAAAGCAACTCGGATTCCTGCTTTTGAAAACATAGAAGTAAGTGATTCAGCATGCTGCTCTGCAAGAATTTCAGTTGGTACCATAAGTGCACCTTGATGGCCTGCAAGAATAGTAGCATATAAGACGATTGCAGCAACCACAGTCTTTCCAGAACCTACATCCCCTTGCAAAAGCCGATTCATGCGAAAAGGACTTTTCATATCTTTTAATATCTCATTTACAACCCTTTTTTGTGCGTTAGTAAGGGGAAATGGCAGTCCGTTAATGAAATCCATGAGCATCTCGAGCTTATAATCCTGCTTCATTCCTTGCGAGTTTTCACGCTCGTGTTTTCGCAATGCCTGCATTTTTAATTGAAAGAGCAGGAACTCCTCATAAACAAAACGCCTGCGGGCAAGCTTCAACTCATCCCGGTTTGGCGGAAAATGAATGACTCGCAGTGCGTCACTCCTTCTCATTAACTTGTATTTTGCTAATAGAGAATCAGGAAATATTTCTTCTATATCCTGCCCAAATTGTGTGAGGCCTGCTGAGATGTATTTCCTTAAAGCTTTAACTGTTATACTTCCTCTTACTGTATAAACAGGCTCGAAGTCTTGGGCTTTCTGATTACTGCCGACTTGTAGATGTGTAGCTGTTATTGTTTGCCGATGCTGATCCCATTTACCTGTCACTGTAATCAGGTCTCCTAGAACCAACTTGCTTTTTAAGTAAGGCTGGTTAAAGAACACAGCGCTAATTAAAACATTGCCAATTAACACTTTCACAGTCAATCGGGACTTTTTCCGCCCGTAAAAGACGAGGGAAGGTTCACTATGGACCTTCCCTTCAACTGTCACCTTTTCTTCATGCTTCATATCTTCTGGATTACGGACACGAAAATCTTCATAACGGTATGGGAAATATTCCAGCAAATCATATATCGTGTGAATTCGCATGTCTTCTAACTGTTTTTTTGTTTCAGGTCCGATGCCTTTCAGCTGGTCCAATGGAAGATTTAAATTTTTATTCACTTTCCTGCTGCAGCATTTCCGAAGATTTCTGCTTCCAGTCTCCGGCCAGTTGGTGTTGCTGCCAACCCTCCTTGTGCTGTTTCTCTTAGACTTGACGGCATACTTTGTCCGATGCGGTACATAGCATCAATCACTTCATCACAAGGGATACGGCTAGTAATACCTGCAAGCGCCATATCTGCTGCAATCATAGCATTAGCTGCTCCCATTGCATTTCTTTTAACGCATGGTACTTCCACGAGCCCAGCAACCGGGTCACATACAAGTCCTAACATATTCTTTAACGTAATTGCCATCGCATTGGCACTTTGTTCTGGCGTGCCTCCTGCCATTTCTACAATAGCTGCCGCTGCCATTCCTGAAGCTGATCCAACTTCTGCTTGACAGCCTCCTGCCGCACCGGAAATCGACGCATTGTTAGCAACGACAAATCCAAATGCTCCTGATGTAAATAGGAAGTTAAGCATTTGTTCTCTAGTTGGATTCAGTTTATTTTTCACAGCAAATAATGTTCCCGGAACAACCCCAGCTGACCCTGCCGTCGGCGTGGCACAGATCATGCCCATTGCCGCGTTTACTTCATTTGTTGCAACTGCTTTACTGACAGCGTCAAGTATCACTTCTCCTGACAGGAAGTTGCCCTTATTTATATAGTCCTGAAGTAGAACAGCGTCTCCGCCGGTTAAACCTGAATGAGAGACAACGCCATTAAGTCCCCGTTCAACCGCCTGCTCCATCACCGTTAAATTCGTATCCATTTGTGCAATAACTTGTTCTCTTGTTTTCCCTGTTACTGATATCTCTTGCTCAATCATAATTTCAGAGATCGGCTTATTTTGACTGTTCGCCATCTCCACAAGTTCCGCTACATTTCGAAACATATTTCTTCCCCCTAGCTTAATCAACAATTCTCGTAACCTTCTCCATTCCGTCAAGGTCTTCTATTTCTTTTAATATCTTTTCTTCTATATTTTGATCTACCTCAATCGTCATTAAGGCAAGCTTCCCTTTTTCTTTCCTGCTTACTTCCATATGCCCAATGTTAATTTCATATTTCGCCAGTACATTTGATACTTTCGCAATTGCTCCAAATCGGTCGTTATGGACAACAAGAATAGCTGGATGGTGTCCGGAAAGCTTGAGCTTAAAGCCGTTCAGCTCAGTAATTTCTATTTTCCCCCCGCCAATTGATATTCCTACAAGCTCCAGTTCGCCGTCATCGTCACCGACTCGGATTTTAGCAGTATTCGGATGTTCAGGGATAGCGTCCTCTAAATGAAACTGAACCTTCATTCCTCTTTGCTCAGCCAATTCAAGGGATGATTTAATTCTTTCATCAAAAGTATCAAAATCTAAAATTCCTCCCACGATGGCAACATCGGTCCCGTGGCCCTTGTATGTTTCAGCAAATGAACCATACAGATGAACATCGATCCATTTCGGCTGTCTTTCGAACAAGCTTCTTGCTACTCTGCCAATTCTTGCAGCACCTGCTGTATGAGAACTGGACGGGCCGATCATTACTGGACCAATAATATCAAAAACGCTTTTATATTTCATAAATAACTCTCCCTTAAAACTGACTCTTTTCACAAAATAATACAGATCTATGTTATTAAAACGCGAAAAAACGGAAATTCTTTTAATATAATAACATAGGTTATGCAAGTTACGCCGATATTTTCTTCTTTTTTGATTTCATTCAGCAAACACAAAAAAACCACTGTTTTAAACAGTGGAAAAATTGTAATGTTTTTATTGTTATGCTTATTCGACAGAGAAAATAAAGGAATACAGCGGCTGTTTGCCGTCATGGACTTCCATTTCCACATCCTCAAACTTGTCTTCCACAAAGGACACAATTGATTCCAACTCTTCATCAAGGGCATCTTCCCCTTTAATGATAGTCAATATTTCTGAGTCTTCATCAATCATGGTACTTAGCAGTTCTTGTGCGGATTGTGCTTTATTCTTGCTTTTTGCAACAATCTTTCCATCCGCTATTCCCATGAAGTCCCCTGTTTCAATTTGAAGTCCGTCAATGGTTGTATCCCTGACAGCGTACGTTATCTGGCCTGTTTTGACATGTTCCAATGCTGAAATCATGCCTTTTTTATTTGACTCCATATCACTTGACGGGTTGAACGCAAGCAATGCGGACATGCCTTGCGGTACTGTTTTAGACGGGATGACTGCAACATCTTCCTCTAAAACTTGTGCTGCCTGTTCTGCTGCCATAATGATATTTTTGTTATTTGGCAAGATGAACACCTTTTTAGCATGAACCTTTTTCACAGCATTGACGATATCTTCTGTACTCGGGTTCATCGTTTGTCCGCCTTCAATGACACTATTTGCCCCGATGCTGCGGAACATGTCAGCAATACCACTTCCCATAGATACAGTAACAATACCGTATTCCTTCAGCTCTTCACGGTCTGGTATAGGGGCGTCAAAGGATTCCTTTGAGCCTTCGACTAAACTGCTGTGCTGTTCTCGCATATTCTCGATTTTCATCTTGATAAGATTTCCGTACTTTTGCCCAAACGTCAACACTTCACCTGGCTGATTTGAGTGGATATGTATCTTAACTACCTCATCATCTGCAATTACTAGCAACGAATCGCCGTAATTGCTTAAATCCTGCCTGAACTGATCTTCTGAGAACGGCTTGCCGCCAAGTTTATCTTCCTCAAGACGAACCATGAACTCCGTGCAGTATCCAAACTCAATATCTTCTGTATTCATAAAACCATGTACATTTTTATGGTGCTCAGCATTGACTAGGTCATTCATAGACACTGTTTGCTGTGTTGCCTCTGGCAGCTTTTCCCCAGTCAACACGGATAAGAAGCCTTCATATACAAATACGAGCCCTTGGCCGCCGCTGTCAACAACACCGACTTCTTTTAATACAGGCAGCAAGTCCGGCGTTCTGTTTAAAGATGCTTTCGCTTCTGTAACAACCTCAGCCATAACAGCAGTGATATCATCGTTTTTCTCAGCTGATTGGACCGCTTTTTTCGCCGCATCTTTCGCAACAGTCAAAATCGTTCCTTCTACCGGCTTCATTACCGCTTTGTAAGCAGTCTCCACGCCAAACTGGAGGGCATTTGCAAACTCCTGCGCAGTGATGCTCTCTTTTTGTTCAATTGATTTTGAAAAGCCGCGAAACAATTGGGAAAGGATAACTCCAGAATTACCTCTGGCCCCCATTAGCAGCCCCTTTGAAAGTGACAGCCCAACTTTCCCGATATGTGACTGAATATTATTTTGAACTTCCTTAGCACCAGAAGTCATGGACAGGTTCATGTTTGTTCCTGTGTCTCCATCAGGTACCGGGAAAACATTTAACGCATCTACATAATTAGCATTAGAGGATAAATGGTTTGCTCCCTGGATCACCATTTCGGCAAATCGCTTTCCTTCTAAGACTGTAATTGTCACTAAGATTTCCTCCTCACTACGGGTTCGTGACACGAACTCCCTGAACGTAAATATTAACCGAGTCAACGGCAAGTCCAACTGTTTTATTGAGTGTATATTTCACTTTAGATTGAACATTGTGCGCAACCTCGGAAATTTTCGTTCCGTAACTTACAATTATATACATATCAATATGCACTTCATCATCTACTTTTCGAACGATTACTCCGCGAGTGAAGTTTTCTTTTCGCAAAATATCTGTTAATC
The DNA here is from genome assembly GCA_031179905.1 of Bacillus sp. (in: firmicutes). GTDB lineage: Bacteria > Bacillota > Bacilli > Bacillales > Cytobacillaceae > Niallia. The sequence continues at coordinate 16,808 of JAPSHL010000044.1, forward strand.
CATCTTTAATTTGATTTTTTGATGCCATCCCAACGATGCCATAACAATCAACAGCAGCTCCTCCTGCAATTGTCGTGATCACTTCTGTTGAAATATCAATTTGTCCGAAATTTGTTTTTAGTTCAATGGACATGAGTGTTCCCCCTTTGGAATTGCTCCTTGACTAATGACATTTTACTATAACATAGTACTTTTTGAAAGCTATTGTTGAAAACCTTTTAATTCTGGATATAAAAAGCTTTCCAGGCTTTTACCATTTGGAAATTAATGCTACGAAATTAGCAGTTTTTAGTATATTCACTCTCTCCAACAAGATATTTTTTTCTTATATTGTTTCACTAGAATTCAACAATATACACCTTGCTTTTTTAACTGTAAAAAACATGTCAAGGAAATTTTCTTGAAACCTTCCAACACAGCTATTGCAATCATGTGCGTTGTATGATAAATTATTAAAGTATCTTTATGAGGATTATTTAGGATATTTCTCAGAATTAGTGCTATCTATGAATTTTAAAGCTCGTTTATGATGAGTTTGGTTATAAGGAGGGAAATATACATGCCACGTAAATGTGTTGTAACAGGAAAGAAAACAACTACAGGTAATGCTCGTTCCCATGCGATGAATGCTAACAAGCGCACTTGGGGAGCAAACCTTCAAAAGGTTCGTATTTTAGTAGACGGTAAACCTAAACGTGTTTGGGTATCTGCTAGAGCTCTTAAATCTGGTAAAGTTGAACGCGTATAATGCGAAAAAATAAAAAAGGACATATCGCTGTCCTTTTTTATTTTTGTCTAAAATTTGAAAATGAAGTCGGTTCATTTTGTACAGACAACGTCTTTTTTAAATATGAAAGGTTGTCTGTACAAAAAAAGAAATGCTTCCCATACTGGTGTTTATTCTTTTTTGAATGTTCCTAACATTGCACGGACAAGCCCGCCTAAAAACTTAGGCAATTTAATGGTATAAAATCTCATGAATACCGTCCCTCCTTCAACATTAGCAAAAAACCGTAATCTCGTTACAACTCCCTACATGCTATTCAAAAAATCCAAATGAGTACATATTTTTTCCATCATTAATCATGACTCCTTATCACCATTAATATGCCGCTCACAAATGAAAAATTACCATAATCCTCAATAATTTCATTGCTGATGCATAATGTGCTGCTGACAGGAAGATTCCTATCTTTTAAAGGATATTTAAAGCCATCTAAAGTTAGACCAATAATTTCAGATCCGTATGGAAAAAAGGATACGTATGGAAAATCACTTTCCTTCTGAATTGTATAGCTGCCAGCGTTCACAATTGTCACGATATTCTTTCTATCTATTATTTCGAGGCTTACGTTTGGATTCGCGGTCAAATTCTTAAGCAACAGCTGCAGATTAGCAAGAGTATGGTCCATTCGCCCGCCTGTTGCTCCAAACAGCCTTATTTTCTCTGCACCTTCACTGATTGCCCAATTAATCGCCAGCTCCAAATCTGTTTCATCCTTTTCAGGCTTATATAGCTTTACATCGTCAGAATAATTATTGATTTGTTCCCGTTCTTCTTCTGTTACAGAATCAAAGTCCCCGAATGATGCAATTATTGGAAGTTGTCTCTCCACTAAATACAATGCTCCTCTGTCAACACCAATCCACTTGTTTTCTTCGAGAGTATATTCTTCTAGTGAAGGTATATACGCTGTTGGGCCTCCTGCCATTATATTAATAAACATTATTCCATCCTCCCTTTTATGTTTTATTTTACTAAAAAAAGAGCATTGGAATTACTTCCAAGCTCTTTATTAATTTGCTTAATATTTCGGCTTCCTGTCTTTCAGTTCTTGCAGGAAGTCTTTATAATGTTCATAGCGGTATTCTTGGATTGTACCTGCTTCAACTGCCGACTTAACGGCACATTTCGGCTCAGAAAGATGCAAGCAGCCTCTGAACTTGCAATCCGAG